>JBCCMA010000167.1:0-7243 GCA_039026595.1 Pseudomonadota bacterium | reverse complement strand
GTCGCGCGTAACCGGCGCGTCAGGTCCAGATCGTTCAGCGTTGCGGGGTAGCGATCACTCTCGCGAACGTGCACCTCGGGCAGCTTGTCCTCGGGAAGGCCCGCCGCCCGGCCAAGGTTCTCGCTGATCCTGCGAATACCATCCAGCAACAAATCACGGGTCTCATCCGATTCGTTGCGCACCGTGATCTGCAGTTTCGCCATATCCGAAATGATGTTGTGCTTGGTCCCGGCGTGGAACGACCCCACCGTGATGACACCCGGCTCACGCGGCGGAAGTGTCCGACTGACCAGCGTCTGCAGGCCCAGTACGATCTGCGATCCGAGCACGACCGGGTCCACCGTCATGTGGGGCGACGCGCCATGGCCGCCGACCCCGTGGATGGTCACATCGACAGAGTCGACACCAGAGTACGGAGAGCCCTCCACGGCGATCAATTTTCCCGTTTCCAGATCGGCGGAAACATGGAACGCCAGCGCATAGTCCGGCTGTCCGAACCGGGCCCACAGGTTGTCTTCCATCATCAGGTTCGCGCCACCTATGGCCTCCTCGGCCGGCTGCCCGATCAACATCAGCGTACCCGACCAGTCCTTGCGGCGATCCGCCATCCGTCGGGCCGTGCCCACGAGACTTGTGATGTGCACGTCGTGCCCGCACGCGTGCATCGTGAAGACTTCATTCCCGTTCCAGTCCACCTGGCGGGCTTGCGAGGCATACGGCAGACCGGTTTTTTCCTGAACCGGCAATCCGTCCATGTCCGCACGCATCATGACCAGCGGCCCGGGACCGTTCTCCATCATCGCCACGATACCGGTACCACCGACCCCTTCCGTGACCTTAAAACCCGCACTGCGCAGCTCGTCCGCAAGCCGCGCCGCAGTCTTCGTTTCCATAGTCGACAACTCGGGATTGCGATGGAAGAAGCGGAACAGATCGCCCAAGTGGTTTTCGTAGTCCGCCTGAACCACGGCCTCCAGCGATTCGGCCTGCGCCATTGAGGCAACCGAAAACAACGAAAAGACAAGCGTGACGGTCACGCGAAAAGGCGTGCAGCGAATTGAAAACATGGAGACGTCCTGAGTGATTGATGTACTGACGCGACGAATCCGGCCGCGGTACCGGTGGCATTGTCTTTAATTCTCGGTCTGGCCCGACCGACCCGTCAAGTGACGTGCTGCAGCGCGGAAAGATTCCTGTGAGGTGCGCGTGGCCATACCTTAATGATCTCGTTAACGATCCGTGACCTTTCCGTGAACAGTCTGGTCCACCCTGCTCCGGTGGAAACGAGTGGCGCTATTTTGCGGCGCTCGCATCCGTGGGCCGCCGCGTTCGTCCGAGGGCACATCCCCTGAGGCCACGGACGTTAACGCGATCCGGCCCGGTTTCAAACAGGACAAGACAAGTCATTTTGGAGAGGGCTTACATGAGAACACGGAATCTACTTCGAGCCAGTATCGGCGCCGCCGCACTGCTGGTGACCACTCAGGCCGCACTGGCCACAACGGTCGAGGTGACCATTACCAACAACGCGCCCAACGGCGGTGTCTATCTGACACCTGTCTGGGTGGGCTTCCACGACGGGTCATTCGACAGCTATGACGGCGGGGCGCCTTCGGCCCCAGCCTTGGAAGCTCTGGCGGAAGACGGAAACACGGGGCCTATTTCGCAGGTGTTCGCCGGAACACTCGCCGGCGACCCTGTGGCGGGCCGAGTACAGGGCACACTGGGTGGCGCCCCGATCGCTCCCGGCCAGACGGTCACACAAACGTTTGATCTAACGGGAGACGGTGCGAACACCTACTTCTCCTATGCTTCGATGGTGTTGCCGAGCAACGACTACTACGTGGCCAACGGCAACCCACTCGCGCACAGCCTTCAGGCCTTGTTCGACGGCATCGCCAACGAAATCGTTTTCAATATCGGCACGGCCGGTACGGTCAACGACGCCGGCACCGAGATCAACGACTTTGCCACGTCAGCGGGCAACGGCCTGTTCCCCGGTCTGGGCGGCGGCCAGAGCGGCCCCAATCAGGGCGCGGATGAAGGCGGCGTGAACGCCAATGTCCTCGGCGACCCGTTTGGCGGCTTCCTGAACACGCCGGGCGGATTCGACCTGTCACTGTTTAACTTCAACGACACGTCACTGTATGCCAATGGCATCGCCACCGTCCGCATTCGTGTAGTGCCAATCCCGGCCGCGCTGCCGCTGTTTGCATGTGGACTTGGTGCACTCGGCTTCATGCGTCGTCGCCGCGTCTGATCGCACCCACTTCGACTAAGAAGAACGCCGTGTGGTGGCGACACCACGCGGCGTTTTTTTATACGCGCGGTGCCCCTCCCCCGCAAAAAAAACGCGACGCCCGGAGGCGCCGCGTTTTCTCTTTAAAAGCCGTCGGGCAGCGAGTGCTTACTCGGGCTGATCCACCAGCTGTACGAGTGCCATCGGTGCGTTATCGCCAGGACGTGGCCCCATCTTCAGGATGCGCACGTAGCCGCCAGGACGATCTCGGTAGCGCGGGCCCAGTTCGCTGAACAGTTTCCCGACCACTTCCTTGTCACGCAGACGATCAAAGGCCTGACGGCGTTTCGCCACGCCGTCATTTTTGGCAAGGGTGATCAAGGGCTCCACGACGCGCCGCAGCTCTTTGGCCTTGGGCACGGTGGTCTTGATGGTCTCGTGTTTGATCAGCGACGCGGACATGTTGCGGAACATGGCCTTGCGATGTGAGCTGTTGCGGCTTAAAGCACGCCCGGAACGACGGTGACGCATGACGTAGGTCTCTTAAAAAATTACAGCGACGGGATGCCCGAGCGCTCGTCTTCAGATTGCAAACTCGCCGGAGGCCAGTTCTCGATCACCATGCCGAGTGTCAAGTCGTGCTGCAGCAGCACTTCCTTGATTTCGGTCAGGGACTTTTTACCCAGGTTCGGCGTGCGAAGCAGCTCCACTTCCGTGCGCTGCACCAGATCGCCAATGTAGTTGATGCTCTCGGCCTTCAGGCAGTTGGCCGACCGAACCGTCAGCTCGAGATCGTCGACCGGACGCAGCAAAATCGGATCGACCTGAGACTGCGGGTCTTCACCCAGGCCATCTTCGTTACCTTGGAGGTCCACGAACACCGACAGCTGATCCTTGAGGATGTTGCCGGCACGGCGAATCGCCTGCTCGGCGTCAATCGTGCCGTTCGTCTCAATATCGATAATCAGCTTATCCAGATCCGTACGTTGCTCGACGCGCGCCGAATCGACCGAGTAGCTGACGCGCCGAATCGGACTGAACGAGGCGTCGAGCTGTAAACGACCGATCGGGCCCGAAATGTCCTCGAATCGATTACGTTGCGCCGCCGGCTGATAGCCCCGGCCGCGAACAACTTTCAGACTCATGCTGAGCGATCCACCCTCGTTGAGCGTCGCGATGACCATGTCGGGGTTCATCACTTCGATATCATGGTTGGCAGAGATGTCCCCAGCGGTGACCGGGCCGGCCCCCTGCTTGTTCAGTTGGAGGTAGTCCTCATCTCGACCGTGCATTTTGAGTGCCACGTTCTTGAGGTTGAGAAGAATGTCGACGACATCTTCCTGAACGCCCTCAATGCTCGTGTATTCGTGCAGAACGCCGTCGATCTCGACCTCAGTCACGGCACAGCCGGGCATTGAAGACAGAAGAACACGTCGCAGCGCATTGCCAAGTGTGTGACCAAAACCACGCTCAAACGGCTCCAGAACCACCTTGGCGTGGTAGTCGCTCAGGACCTGGACCTTGACGTTTCGCGGCTTCAGAAATTCCGTACCGGAACCTTGCATGCTCATACCTCTTGCGTGACGCTCGCTGATAAAACCCGATAAAAAACCAAGCGGATCGCTTACTTGGAGTAAAGCTCGACCACGAGATTTTCGTTGATGTCGGGCAGAATGTCATCGCGCTCCGGAACCGACTTGAACGTACCCACCAGGGCCTTCTCGTCGACGTCCACCCAGTCCGGACGACCGACCTGAGACGCGATGTCCATTGCGTTTTGAATGCGCGCCTGCTTCTTCGACTTTTCACGCACTTCAATCACGTCGCCGGCCGAAACCTGGTACGACGGGATATTGACCAGCGCGCCGTTCACGGCGATGGCCTTGTGAGACACAAGCTGGCGCCCTTCGGCGCGCGTTGCCGCGAACCCCATGCGGTACACCACATTGTCGAGACGGCCCTCAAGCATCTGCAGCAGCAGCGCGCCCGTCGAACCCTTACGGCGAGCCGCAAGTTTGTAGTAATTGCGGAACTGACGCTCCAACACGCCGTACATCCGCCGCAGCTTTTGCTTCTCGCGCAGCTGCAGACCGTAATCAGACAGCCGCGGGCGCCGCTGAGGAGCGCCGCCTGGCGGCACCTCCGACTTGCATTTGCTGTCGAGCGGGCGAACACCGCTCTTCAGGAACAGGTCGGTGCCCTCGCGCCGTGCGAGTTTGCAGGTAGGTCCTAGATAACGTGCCATAGTCTGGAAACTCCGTTAAACGCGACGCTTTTTCGGCGGTCGGCAGCCGTTGTGAGGAATCGGGGTAACGTCTTCAATGTTGCTGATCCGGAAGCCGACGGCGTTCAGCGCACGAACAGCCGATTCGCGGCCAGGCCCGGGACCTTTCACACGGACATCCATGTTCTTCACTCCGAATTCCTTAACGGCATTGCCGGCTTTCTCTGCCGCAACCTGCGCTGCGAAGGGCGTGCTCTTGCGCGAACCGCGGAAGCCGCAGCCACCCGCCGTTGCCCACGCGAGCCCGTTACCCTGCCGGTCCGTGATAGTGATGATCGTGTTGTTAAAAGACGCGTGGATGTGGGCGACCGCATCGACGACGTTCTTCTTGACCTTTTTCTTGCGTGTTTCAGCCATGATTCTGCTCTAACCGATTTACTTGCGGACCATGCGACGCGGGCCCTTGCGGGTGCGAGCATTGGTGCGCGTGCGTTGACCCCGAAGCGGCAGCCCGCGACGGTGGCGAATGCCGCGGAAGGTGCCGAGATCCATCAAGCGCTTGATGTTCATGCCCACTTCCCGACGAAGATCGCCCTCGACCGAATAGTTCGCAATCAAGGTACGAATTTTCTCGACCTCGGGCTCCGTCAGATCCTTGACCTTCGTGGACGAATCGACACCGGCAGCTTCGCAAATGGCGAAGGCACGCGTACGACCGATGCCATAGATATGCGTCAGTCCGATCCAGATGTGTTTGTGTACGGGAATGTTAATCCCAGCAATACGGGCCATATGCCACTCCGACTCGCGGTTTCTCTAATTCGACTCGCCCGGGCTCAGCCCTGGCGTTGTTTATGACGACCGTCGCGGCAAATCACGCGCAGGACGCTGTTGCGTCGCACGACTTTGCAGTTCCGGCACATTTTCTTGACTGAAGCACGTACTTTCATCGCTCTGTCCTCATTGGGCCCCGCGCTAGCGCAGGCCACCCGACCGACCATACCCTTTCAGGTTAGCCTTCTTCATAAGCCCTTCATACTGCTGTGACATGACGTGGGCCTGCATCTGCGACATGAAGTCCATCACCACCACAACGATGATCAGGAGCGACGTACCGCCAAAGTAAAATGGGATGTTGAACTTGTAGATCAACAACTCGGGCATCAAACACACCGCCGTCACGTAGATGGCGCCCCAGAAGGTCAGCCGGGTTAGCACCGTGTCGATGTAATTGCCTGTCTCGCGACCAGGCCGGATGCCAGGCACAAACGCGCCCGACTTTTTCAAATTGTCGGCCGTATCCCGCGAATTGAAAACAAGCGCCGTGTAGAAAAAGCAGAAAAAGAAGATCAGTGACGCGTACAGAATCATGTAAACCGGCTGGCCAGGCCCCAGCGTTTGCGCCAGCCGCTGCAGCCAGCCGAGTCCTTCATTGCCTTGGCTAAACCAGCCTGCAATCGTCGTCGGCAGCAAGATAATGGACGATGCAAAGATCGGCGGAATCACACCCGACATATTGATCTTGAACGGCAGGTGCGTCGCCTGACCCTGCACCATCTTCCGACCCTGCTGACGCTTCGCGTAGTTCACAGCGATACGTCGCTGACCGCGCTCCATGTACACCACGAAGTACGTGACGCCGAGAACGAGAACCAACAACGCGATCGCGAGGACGGGCGACATCTGCCCGTTGGAGACATTGGCCAACGTGCCGCCAATCGCCGCGGGCAAGCCTGCGATGATGCCCGCCAGAATCAAAATAGAAATCCCGTTCCCGATGCCCCGCTCCGAAATCTGCTCGCCCAGCCACATCAGGAACATTGTCCCCGTCGTGAGCGTCACCGCTGCGGTGATCACGAAATAAATGCCCGGGTTGTACACCACGTCCGGCTGACTCTGCAGAGCCGACGCCGTGGCGGCGGACTGAAATGTCGCCAGCGCCACAGTCGCGTAGCGCGTGTACTTGGTGATCTTGCGTCGGCCCGACTCGCCTTCCTTGCGCAGCTCAATCAGTGACGGCAGCACATGCGACAGCATCTGAATAATAATACTCGCGGAAATGTAGGGCATAACACCAAGAGCAAAGATACTTAACCGTTCGAGTGCGCCACCCGAGAACATGTTAGCCATGTCGAAAAAGTTGGTCTGGCCGGTGTCAAAAATGCGCGCCACGGCCTCGGGGTTAATGCCAGGGACCGGCACATACGTACCGATGCGGTAGACGATCAACGCCCCGACGAGGAAGAGTAGACGACGTTTAAGTTCCGCGAAACGCGGTCCTTCGGTCGACGTCATCTGACGCATGTTTCCGGCCGTTTTTGCCACCGATACCTACCTTCTGCCGTTCCGACCCTGTCAGGCCGCGTCGACGCTGACGCCAGCCGCTTCAATTGCAGCCCGCGCGCCCTTCGTGGCGGCAATCCCTTTCAGGTTCACCGCATGTTCAATGTTGCCGGACGCAAACACTTTCACACGCTTTGTCAGCTTGTTGACCAGACGTGCCGTGCGCAGTGCGGCAAGATCGATGTCCGCGACACCGGCCTTGGCCAGCCCGTCCAGCTCGTCCAACCGGATTTCGTCGACAAAGCGCTGCTGGCGCGAGCGAAAACCCACCTTCGGTAGCCGACGCTGCAACGGCATCTGACCGCCTTCAAAACCGGTCTTGTGATAACCGCCCGAACGCGCGTGCTGCCCTTTCTGGCCACGGCAGCAGGTCTTGCCCATACCGGACGACTCGCCCCGGCCCACACGCTTCGGCGCCGTTCTTGAACCGGCACCGG
>JBCCMA010000166.1:0-7293 GCA_039026595.1 Pseudomonadota bacterium | reverse complement strand
GCAAGATTTCGTGGACACAGGTTGAGACCGGTTCAGCAATCACATGGAAATATCCGAGCTGTGTCCTGAAGGGTGATCACTCGGTCGGTGAGTTCTATTCCGTGGCCGTGACCAATAATCTGCAGCAGGCGGACACCGGGACCAAGATGATTCACATCGGCCGTGACACCACCAGCACCATCGTGTCCAAGGGAATTTCGGCGGGCCGGTCAAACCAGTCTTATCGCGGTCTGGTCCGGGTCGCCGCCGGGGCGGAGAATGCACGCAACTACGCGCAGTGCGACTCGCTGCTGATGAGCGACACGTGCGGGGCCCACACCTACCCCTACATCGAGGTGGGCAATCAGGGGGCCAAAATCGAGCATGAAGCCACTACATCGAAAATTGGCGATGACCAGCTGTTCTACTGCCGCCAGCGAGGCCTGTCCGAGGAAGACGCGGTCAACCTGATTGTGAACGGCTTTTGCAAGGACGTGTTCAAGGAACTTCCGATGGAGTTCGCGGTGGAAGCGCAAGCCCTTCTCAACGTCAGCCTCGAGGGAGCCGTCGGATAATGACCACACCTTTGCTGCGCGTGCGCAATCTGCACGCAAAAATTGAAGATACCCCGATTCTCAAGGGCCTGGACCTCGATGTGAACGTCGGGGAGGTCCACGCCATCATGGGGCCGAACGGTTCCGGCAAAAGCACACTCGGCGCGGTCTTGGCCGGACGAGAAGAGTACGAGGTGACCGACGGTGAGGTGCTGTACAAGGGCGCCGACCTGCTCGACATGGAGCCGGAGGAGCGTGCGCAGGCGGGACTGTTTCTCGCATTTCAGTATCCGGTGGAGATCCCTGGGGTCAATAACGCCTATTTGCTAAAGGCCGCCGTCAATGCGCGCCGCGCCCACGATGGTCTTGGCGAACTTGATGCATTCGAGTTTCTCAAGTCGGTCAAGGCAAACATGGCGTTTATGGAAATGGATGAGTCGTTCCTGTCACGCGGTGTGAACGAAGGCTTCTCCGGCGGCGAGAAGAAACGCAACGAAATTCTTCAGATGTTGATGCTGGAGCCGACGCTGGCGGTGCTCGATGAGACCGACTCCGGGCTGGACATCGACGCACTCAAAGTGGTCGCGCGCGGCGTAAACCGACTTCGAGACGAGTCCCGAGCGGTGGTGATGGTCACGCATTACCAGCGCCTTTTGAATTACATCGAACCCGACTACGTTCACGTTCTGTCCAAAGGCCGCATCGTCAAGTCCGGAGACAAGACGCTGGCGCTGACACTGGAGGAGCGAGGCTACGACTGGCTGCGCGAGGAAGCGGTCTCGTGAACGCGGCACTGGCTAGCGCCCACGCGAAACTGCGTCGGTCCGACCCCGCGCTCCCGGATCAACTTGCTGCCCGGCAGGCAGACGCATTTGATCGCTTTAGTGAAAGGGGCTATCCCACGCTCAAGCACGAGGGCTGGCGTTACACCAACCTCCGGCCGTTTCGAGACGCCGAGCTGTTGCCGGTGGCCGCGGGCCACGCCGCGCCGGATCAGGACGCCGAGGATCTGGCGGACCTGGTTCTGACGCTTGATCCCGCGGCACCCGCCGTCACCACACCGCTGCCAAACGGCGTGCGGGCATTGACGCTGCGGGACGCACTCGACAGCAAAGACCCGATCCTGTCGCAATTTGGCGCCATCGCCCCGCTGCTGGGTGATGCACTTGTTGACCTGAACGATGCGTTTGCGCTCGACGCCCTGATCATTGACGTGACAGACGATGCGGCGGTGTCCACAACCATCGCAATCGACTGGCGCTTGAGCAAGGCCGCAAACGAACTGGCCAGCCCGCGACTGTTCGTGCACATGGGGCAACACGCCGAGCTGTCGCTGGTAGAGCGACGCATTGGCCGCGGGGCGTTCACCAACGCCGTCACGGAACTCTCGCTGTCCGCCGGATCGCGTCTTTCCTATGTGGATCTCAACGCCGAACGCCGCCCCAGTCGTACCCTTGCCCGGGTCAGCGCCAGAATCGCCCGCGACGCCAGACTGGCTGCCTACAGTCTGACTCTCGGCGGACAGCTGAACCGGATCGGCACCTACGTGGAACTGGCCGAGCCAGGCGCTGAGGTGGTGCTGAGCGGCACCTTTCTCGCGGGTGAGGGCGAGCATGTGGATCACCACACCGCAATCAACCACACCGCCGCGCACACGCACAGCGTGGAAGACTATCGCGGCATCATCGGCCGCGCGGGACGCGGGGTGTTCAACGGCAAGGTAATCGTTGCGCGTGATTCACAGAAAATCACATCGCAGCAGAGCAACGACAACCTGTTGCTCGACGAGGGTGCACGCATCGACACCAAGCCGGAACTGGAGATTTTTGCGGACGACGTGGCGTGTTCGCACGGCGCCACCATCGGCCGGCTCGACGACCAGGCCCTGTTCTACCTTCGCAGCCGTGGTCTGGACGAGCGCACTGCGAACCGCGTGCTTATGGAAGCGTTCGGGAAAAAACCGCTGGAGCATATTCCGGAGCGTTTTGTTCCGGCGCTCGAGAACAGAATGAGGCTAGGCCTCAAACGCCTTTCGGAGGACCATGCATGAGCGTCGCAGCCGATCACATTGCCACGGTAAACACAGCGTTCGACGTCGACACGGTGCGGGACCAGTTCCCCGCGCTCCACCAGGAGGTTCACGGTAAACCGCTGGTTTATCTGGACACGGCGGCGTCGGCGCAGTGCGCGCGCCCGGTCATCGACGCCATCACTGCGTACACGTCGCACGATCATTCCAACGTTCACCGCGGCGTGCACGCACTGAGCCAGCGCGCCACCGACGCCTACGAGCAGGCGCGCGCCGACGTGGCGAGATTCCTCAACGCGCCCTCCCCCGAGAATATTGTGTACACACGGGGCACAACCGAGGCCATCAATCTGGTGGCCCAGAGCCATGGCCGCACCAACCTCGGGCCAGGCGATGAAGTGCTGATCAGCTGGATGGAGCACCATGCCAACATCGTGCCGTGGCAACAGATCTGCGAGCAGACCGGCGCCACCCTCAAGGTGGCGCGCATCGATGAACGGGGCGTACTGGATATCGCCCACTTCGAGTCGCTGCTCAACGAGCGCACGCGCATCGTGGGCCTGGTGCATGTGTCCAATGCGCTGGGCACGGTCAATCCGATTCAGGAACTGACCGCCCTTGCCCATCGCGTCGGCGCTGTTGTCGTGGTCGATGGTGCGCAGGCCACGCCGCATATGGCACTGGACGTGCAGGCACTCGATTGCGATTTCTACGCACTGTCAGGGCACAAGATGTACGGCCCCACCGGCATTGGGGCGCTCTACGGAAAACGCGATCTGCTCGCCGCCATGCCCCCCTGGCAGGGCGGCGGCGACATGATTCTTGCCGTCAGTTTTGAAAAAACGATCTACAACGACGTGCCCTTCAAATTTGAGGCCGGTACGCCAAACATCGCCGGCGCGGTCGGACTGGGTGCCGCGTGCCGATTTTTGTCCGATCTTGGTCTGGAGGCGATCGCAGCACACGAGCGCGCGTTGCTCGACTACGCGATGGACGTGCTCGCGGCAGACGATCTGCGGATCATCGGCACCGCACCCGACAAGGGCGGTGTCCTGTCGTTTGTGATGGACGATGTCCATCCCCACGATATCGGCACAATTGTCGACAGCGAAGGCGTGGCCATTCGCACCGGCCACCACTGCGCGATGCCGGTGATGGAATTTTTTGACGTGCCGGCCACCTCACGGGCGTCGTTTGGCGTGTACACAACCAGAGCGGACATCGATCGCCTCAAAGTGGCGCTGGACCGCGTGCGCGAGATGTTCGGCTGATGGACCTGCAGGATCTCTACCGCGAAGTCATCGTGGATCACAACAAGAGCCCGCGCAATTTCCGTCGCATTATTACGCCGACGCACACGGCCGACGGCTTCAACCCGCTGTGCGGCGACAAGCTCAGCATCTATTTGTCCATCGATGGCGACATCATTAAGGACATCGCATTTGAGGGCAGCGGTTGTGCCATCTCGGTCGCCTCCGCTTCGTTGCTGACGGAGGCCGTAAAAGGTGAGTCGGTGGCGTCTGCACGTACGCTGTTTGAACGCATGCGGCGCCTGTTCACCGATCAGGAAGACGCGCCGGATATCGATCAGTTGGGCAAGCTGGTAGCACTAGGTGGCGTGCGTCAGTTCCCGTCCCGCATCAAGTGTGCCAACCTCAGCTGGCATGCGTTGAACGCGGCGCTGCGCGACGGTGGCGTAGAACGCGCAAGCGCGAGTACGGAGTAGTTCGACATGATGTTCAGCCCGAATAGCGAGGCCTTTACCCTCGCGCGCGACTGCAACGCCGTCATCATTCCCACGGGGGAACCGGTCACGCTGCCTGAAGGCTCGGTCGGTATGATTACGCAGTCGCTCGGAGGCAGCTATACGGTTTACATCGAAGGTAATCTCTTCCGGATTGCCGGCCCCGACGCCGACGCGCTGGGTAAAGAACCAGAGACTCCCCCCGTGCTGCCCGAGGGCGCGGATGATGAGGCGGTTGAAGATGTCATCTGGGAGCAGCTGCGAGCCTGCTACGATCCCGAGATCCCGATCAACGTCGTCGATCTCGGATTGATCTACCGCTGTGACATTGAACTGAATGCCAATAATGAGCGCACGGTCGAAATCGACATGACCCTGACCGCGCCCGGTTGCGGCATGGGCGATATTCTGGTCGAAGACGTGCGCTCGAAGGTGGCGCGCGTGCCCACCGTCGGTTTCGTCACCGTTGATCTTGTGTTCGATCCGCCCTGGGATCGGTCGATGATGTCGCAGGATGCCCTGTTGCAAACGGGAATGATGTACTAGGCTTCGGGCAACAGACCACGGACGGACCCGACAGGTCGGACATGAAAACACTCCTTCTGATGCGCCATGCAAAGTCGAGCTGGGACGATGACCAGCTCCCCGATCACGCGCGGCCACTTAACGATCGAGGGCGACGGGACGTACCGACTATCGGCGACCGCCTGAGCCAGCGCGAACTCTATCCCGACATGATCCTCTCAAGCTCAGCGGTGCGCGCCCGCACGACGGCCGCGCTGGTTGCACCATACGTCAATCTGCCCGCTGATCGTGTCGCCGTGACAGATGACCTCTATATGGCCAATACGGACATCTATCTCTCCCTCGTCCAGCTTGCGGACACGAACGTCGACACTCTGATGCTCGTGGCCCACAACCCCGGCATCACTGAGTTCGCCTCGTCGCTCACAGACGCCGCCATCGATCACATGCCCACCGCATCCGTGTTCATTTGCCGCTTCGACGTTGCAGCGTGGCACGAGGTGGAACCGGGGACCGGGCGGTATGTGGCTTTTGAGTATCCGAAGAAGTACTAGACCCGACGATCTACCCGCCTCGCCGCTCCGCCACGCGGCACGAAGTGTAACGATTCCTGTTATTAGCCAGACAACGGTGACGTGTATTCGCCGAGGTCCCGGACTGCGTTTTGTCTAATTGCCCTACGCTGTCTGCGTGCGATGTGATCGCGTGATTCCGAGGATTTCAATAAAAACAGGAATTTGCGAATAATATCCACAGCGCGGGTCATCAATGCGCGACCCGTTGTGACCAAAAAGCGTCAAAACGTTGATTTAACGGGAGTCGATCAACGTGTTGATCGGCGAATGTTCAGAAATACTTGTTCATTGAATCGGCCGGTGTTGCGACCCATTCTTAATACGCGGCGCAATTTCGCGGCGCACACGCGGGGCATGAAGCCGGGCGTGTTCGCATCACTGGAGATTAATATGCAGCAGCGTGGAGAGAACGTCACCGCCGATACAGCCATCGAGCGTGGACCCGTTGCCCGGTTTTTGAACACCGCAGCAGACGCCGGTCGCGTCCCCGGTTTTGCATGGACGAGCCGCTTCAGCCATTGGCTGATCCGCATTCCCATCGCCGCCGTGATCTGGACCTACGGGATCGCGAAATTCCCGGCCGCGTTTACCAACCCGGGTGATTTCGGCGTACCCGGCATCCTCTACACACTCAATGCACTGGGTGAGGTGCTCGGTGTGATCGCGCTTCTCGTGGGCGGTGTGATCGAGACCTGGAATCCTCGCAACAAATGGCTGCGACTGTCGGGCGACTTCTTGACGCGCTCGGCCGGGTTTGCACTGGCTGCCGCATTGGGTGGTGTGATCGTCTACTTCTACCTGAGCGCCCTGTCGCTCCAGAATCCGCACGTCATGCAGCTTGGTATTGCCATGTATCTGATGTTCCGCGGAAACAACACGATGATGCCGCCGGCCGTCGAGGCACACCGTGCAAGCCTGCCGGACGACGGCAGCGTGACCCTAATCCGACGGAAGGTGGCCTAAAACGCCATGCTGAGACCCGCCCGGCGGGCGCAGCCTTAGACAAGAGCGCCGCCCACTGGGCGGCGTTTTTTTAGCCTGCGATCTCGACTTTCTCCATGACGTCGCCCTGCTCCACCGCATCGACCACATTCTGCCCCTCAAGGACTTTGCCGAAAACCGTGTGACGACCGTCCAGATGGGCACACGTGACGTGCGTAATGAAAAACTGGGACCCGTTGGTATTCGGGCCAGCGTTGGCCATGGAAAGAACACCTGGGCCGTCATGCTTAAGGTCCGGATGAAATTCGTCCTCAAACTGATACCCGGGCCCGCCTGTGCCGGTCCCGAGCGGGCATCCTCCCTGAATCATGAAGTCGCTGATCACGCGGTGGAACGTCAGTCCGTTGTAGTAGCCGTCGTCGGCGAGTTTCTGGAAATTGGCAACCGTCTTGGGCGCGTGCTCGTCGAATAATTCGAGTTTGATCGTGCCGCGGTTGGTGCTGATCGTTGCCGTCTTCATGGGAATGCCTCGTGTATAAAAGGGTTGTTGCGGCGCGAGTGTAGACGAGTCGACTAGCGATCGCATGCCTGCGGTTACACCTCGCGACCAAATAAATTCGGTTGGTCACCTATACTCCGCGCCGATTGTTGCAGGGAGTTTCAGCATGGCCAAAGGCACGCCAGACCCGAACGCACCGTTCATCGTTCGTTTTTTTCAGATGGAATCGGCGGGCGGCATCCTGCTGATGGCCGCGGCGTTCCTCGCCATCGTCTTGGCCAACACCCCGTTCAAAAGCGCCTACGACCTGCTCCTCGATACGCCGGTAGCGGTTCAGGTCGGCGCACTTGTGATCGACAAACCCCTCCTGCTGTGGATCAACGATGGCCTGATGGCCGTGTTCTTTTTTCTGATTGGCCTTGAGCTGAAACGCGAACTGACGGAAG
>JBCCMA010000165.1:0-7343 GCA_039026595.1 Pseudomonadota bacterium | reverse complement strand
GCGCACGGTGACGCGCTGGTCAGGTGGGTGCAGGATAACCATCCGTATGACGTGCCCGAGGTCCTGGTTCTTGATGCCTGCGGCGGCTCAAAGCCCTACCTCGACTGGGTGCGGGCGCAGACCACCCGCAACATGACCATCACCACGGACGCCCCTGAGGGCTGACAACACAACGATGCTGAAACGAACACTCATATATATAGGCGTCCTCGCAACCACCACGGCCTTCGCGATTGACGACCCGCTGCGCGTCGAGGACGCGTTCCGGTACGCCGTCAATGCGGACGATCAAACCATCACCGTGGCGTGGGATATCGAGGACGGCCACTACCTCTACCGGCCACGCATGGGCTTCAGGAGCACCACCGCTGGCGTTGCCCTCGGCGAGCCCGTCTACCCGAAGGGCAAGATCAAGAACGACGAGTTCTTCGGCAAGACCGAGATTTATCGCGGTCAGCAAACCGTCACCATCCCGTACACCAATCAGGCCGGCGCCTCGCAGCTGCTGCTCGACATCCGCTCACAGGGCTGCTCGGACGAGGGGCTGTGCTACCCACCGCAGACCTGGAACGCCCCGGTAGCGTTGCCGGTGGCCGCCACGACCGCGTCCAACGACACCTTGCTGTCCGCGCTCGGAAGCGCCGGCATCATCACGAATGAAGGCGAGACGCTCGCACCCGAGGTCGCGTTCCCGTTTTTCGCGGACATGGTGGACGACTACACCATTCGCGTGCGCTTCAACATCGCGGACGAACACTACCTGTACAAACACAAGTTCGAATTTACGGCGGCAAGCGATGCCGCGCAGCTCGGTCGCCCGCGGCTGCCGACCGGCAAGGCCAAATACGACGAGTTCTTTGGCGACACCGAGGTTTACTACGGCCAGAACGACATTCTGATTCCCATCTCGCGCGCCACCCCGGACGCCGGCGAGATTGAACTGACCGCAGCGTTTCAGGGCTGCTCGGAAGACGGCATCTGCTACCCGCCGATGGAGCGCACCACGCTGATCGCGCTGTCGCAGGCTGGCAACGCACCGCCACCAACCTTGTCGGCGGACGCCAGCGGCGGCAGTGGCGCTGGGCCTGTCTCCGAACAGGACGGTCTGGCGGAACTCATTCGCACGGGATCACTGCCCATCGTGTTGCTGACCTTCTTTGCGCTCGGTGTAGGTCTGGCGTTCACACCGTGTGTGCTGCCAATGGTCCCGATCCTGTCCAGCATGATCATGGGCCAGGGCGAAAACGTCACGGCGCGAAGAGGGTTTGTGATGTCACTGGCCTACGTCCTGCCCATGGCATTGACCTACACCGTCGCCGGTGTGGCCGTGGCCCTCGCCGGCAAGAACATCCAGGCGATCTTCCAGAACCCCTACATTCTGGTGACGTTCGCCGTGGTGTTCGTGGCGCTCGCGCTCGCCATGTTCGACGTCTATCAGTTCCAGATGCCCACCGGCCTTCAGAACCGTCTGAACCGCATCAGCAGCCAGCAAAGCGGCGGCAGTCTTGTGGGTGTCGGCGTGATGGGCGTGCTGTCGGCGCTGATTGTTGGCCCGTGCGTCGCGGCGCCGCTCGTCGGCGTTCTCATCTTCATCGGCCAGTCGGGCGATGCGGTGCGCGGCGGGCTGACGCTTTTCGCGCTGAGCCTTGGCATGGGCGCACCGCTGCTGCTGTTCGGCGCATCGGCGGGCAAGTTGGCGGTGTCGGCCGGGGCGTGGATGAACACGGTCAAGGGCATCTTCGGCATTCTGCTGCTCGGCGTTGCCGTCTGGCTGCTCGCGCGCGTGCTGCCGCCCCGCATCACGATGGTGCTGTGGGCCGCGCTTGCGGTGGGTCTTGGTGTGGTGCTCGGTGTCTTCAAGAAAGGCGACGGTATGGGCCCCGGACCACTCTCCCGTTTCGCCGGTGTCGCCGCCACGGTCTATGGTCTGGCGCTCGGTGTCAGCGCGGCGCTGGGCGGCTTCGATCCGGTCAGCCCCCTGCGCGGCACGCCGTTCCACGCCGAACAGCATCTGGAGTTCGAGCGCATCAAGACGTTGGACGATCTCGATCTCGCGGTGGCGCGCGCGTCGGCGGAGGGTCGTCCGGTCATGCTCGATTTCTACGCCGACTGGTGCGTCTCGTGTAAAGAGATGGAGAAATACGTCTTCACCCGGCCCGAGGTACACAGCGCGCTCGGCGACGCCTTGCTGCTGCAAGCGGACGTCACCGCCAACGACGCCGAGGATCAGGCGCTGCTGAAACGCTTCAACATCTTCGGGCCGCCGACAATTGCGTTCTTCGATCCGCAGGGTCAGGAAATCGAATCGGCGCGCGTGGTTGGGTACATGAAAGCCGAACCGTTCACCGAACATGTCAGCAGCACGCTCAGTGAACGGACGGTGGCCGAACTCGTGCGATAATCCCGGCGCATCTCCGCTGGCAATCGGCACGATACGTCTCCCATGACCCTTCCCGCAGCGTTTCGATATGTGATCGCCTGGCTCGGCTTTGTGGCCATGGGCTACGGCTTGACCCTGATGTTTCTGGATCGGGACGAGCGCCCCGCGGCCGACGTCATCACCGACACACCAACGGACACGCCGGCCGCGCCCGAACCGGACGGCGCCGCCAACATCGGCGAGATCAATATTGAACTCGCCGGACTCGACGGCAAAAACCGCACGCTGTCCGAATGGAGCGGCAAGCCCGTGGTGGTCAACTTCTGGGCCACCTGGTGCGGACCGTGCCGTCGCGAAATTCCGCTGCTCAAAGCGCTTCAGGATGAGTACGCGGATCAGGACCTGACCATCGTGGGCGTGGCCATCGATGAGATGGGCGATGTCATCGCCTACAACGTGGGTGCCGAGTTCAACTACCCCATTCTCGTGGGTGAGGAAGACGGGTTTCGCACCGCCAGCGCCATGGGCGTGAACAATTTTGTGGTCCCCGTTACCGCGTTTGTCGACCGGACCGGTCAGGTCACCCGCATTCACACCGGCGAGATCTTTCGCGAGGATGCGGAGTTCGCGATTGCGGAGATCGTGGCGCGTTAGCAGGCGTTCGCGACAAAACTCGACAAAATTAGCTGGTAGTTCCGGGCAATTACGTTAAACTGCGGCGATTCTCGCGGCGGTCTACCCGTATCATGGCGAACATCCTTTTGCTCAATGGCCCAAATCTGAACCTGCTCGGACAGCGCGAGCCGGAGATCTACGGCCACGAAACGCTCAAGGATATCTGCGATGGGCTGACCGAAATCGCCGCCGACGCCGGACACTCGCTGGAATGCTTCCAGAGCAACCACGAAGGCGCGCTGATCGACAAGATCCACGCGCGCGCCGACGCCGACGTCGCCATCTGCAATTTCGGAGCGCTCACGCACACCGGCATTGGTCTGCGCGACGCCCTGCTGGGCACCGAGATGCCATTCATCGAGGTGCACATCAGCAATGTGTACGCGCGCGAGGACTTTCGCCAGAAAAGCTATTTCAGTGACATTGCGGTCGGCAGCATTGTCGGGCTCGGCACCCTCGGGTACGCGCTCGCTCTGCAGGCTGCAATGCACGCCATCGATTAAACCGTAAGGACATCATCCGTGGATATTCGCAAAGTCAAAAAACTCATTGAGATGCTCGAAGACTCGGGTGTGCATGAAATTGAAATCACCGAGGGCGAGGAGTCCGTGCGCATCAGCCGGTACGCGCAGCAGCCTGCGGCCGCCGCGCCCGCGCCGATGCACTACGTAAGCCCTGCAGCGGCACCGGCGGCCATCCCGGCGCCCGCACCCGCGCCGACAGCGCCACCCGCTGACGCGACATCAGGCGGCGCGCCGGCGGCCCCGGCCGAACTATCGGGCCACGTTGTGAAAGCGCCTATGGTTGGCACCTTTTTTAAAGCACCCACACCCGACGCTCGGCCGTTCGCTGAAATTGGCACCGAAGTGAAGCTGGGGCAGACGCTGTGCATCATCGAAGCAATGAAAATGATGAATCAGATTGAAGCCGACAAGGCCGGCCGCGTCACGCAGGTTCTGGTCGATAACGGCGAACCGGTGGAGTTCGACCAGCCGCTGTTCGTGATTGAGTAAGGACACTCCGCGATGCTCGAAAAAGTACTGATCGCTAACCGCGGCGAAATTGCACTGCGCGTGCTGCGCGCCTGCCGCGAGTTGGGCATCAAGACCGTTGCTGTGCATTCCACGGTCGACCGCACGTTGCCACACGTTCTGCTGGCGGATGAGTCGGTGTGCATCGGCCCGCCGCAGGCAGCCCAGAGCTACCTCAATATGCCGGCGATCATCAGCGCCGCCGAGGTGACCGACGCATCGGCGATCCACCCCGGATACGGCTTTCTGGCCGAGAACGCCAATTTCGCCGAGCGCGTTGAGAAGTCCGGCTTCACGTTCATCGGCCCGGCGCCCGATGCCATCCGCAAGATGGGCGACAAAGTCACGGCCATTGAGCAGATGCGCAACAGCGGCGTGCCGTGCGTGCCCGGCTCCGACGGTGAACTCGGCAAGGACAACGCGGCAAACATCGCGCTCGCCGAGAAGATCGGGTTCCCCGTCATGGTCAAAGCCGCCGCGGGCGGCGGTGGTCGCGGCATGCGCGTGGTGCACAGCGCGGAAGAGCTGCCCGATGCGCTCAACCTCACGCGTCAGGAAGCCGCCAGCGCGTTTGGTGACGGCCGCCTGTACATGGAGAAATTCCTGACCAAACCGCGGCACATCGAGATTCAGGTGCTGGCGGATGCGCACGGCAACTGCGTGCACCTTGGTGAGCGGGACTGCTCGACGTAGCGCCGTCACCAGAAGGTGATTGAGGAAGCGCCGGCGCCGGGCATCACCGAGGAGCAGCGGGCCAAGATCGGCGCCACCTGCGTCGCCGCCTGCCATTCACTGAACTATCGCGGCGCGGGCACGTTCGAGTTTTTGTACCAGGACGGCGAGTTCTACTTTATTGAGATGAACACGCGCGTGCAGGTGGAGCACCCGGTGACCGAACAGATCACGGGCATCGACATCGTCAAGCAACAGTTGCGTATTGCCGCGGGCGAGCCGTTGGACTTCACTCAGGACGACGTCAAGATCAACGGCCACGCCATCGAATGTCGGGTGAATGCTGAAGACCCCAACACGTTCCGACCCTCCCCTGGCAAGCTGCACAACTGGCACGCGCCGGGCGGGCCCGGCGTGCGCGTCGATAGCCACCTGTACTCGGGCTACACCGTGCCCCCGTTTTACGATTCACTGATCGCCAAGATCATATGCTCCGGCAAAACGCGTGACGTCGCGCTGGCGCGATCGCGCAACGCGCTGGACGAAGCGGCTGCCGAGGGCATCCTCACCAACATGCCGCTGTTACGCCGACTGTGCGACGAACCGGCGTTCATCAAGGGTGGCATCGACATCCACTTCCTCGAAAACCTGCTCGCGACCGACTGAGGTCGGGCGGGTTTTGGAGGCGCGTCCATGGCATGGCTCGAACTGACGCTCGCACTGCGCGCCGACGCCACCGCTGATGTGGAGCAGTGCCTCGAGAACGCAGGCGCGCTGTCGATCACACTGACCGATGCGGCGGACCAACCTCTGCTCGAACCGGGCGTTGGCGAAACACCCCTGTGGGATAAGGTCACGCTGAGCGCGCTGTTTGCGCACGATGTGCAACAGGCTGGCGTGACAGACGCATTGGTGGCTTTGGACGCCACGAATCAGGACACCTTTCACTGGCGCGAGGTCAAGGACCAGGCGTGGGAGCGCGTCTGGCTGGATCGTTTCTCCCCGCAGCAGTTCGGCGACCGTCTCTGGGTGGTTCCGGGTGAGCACACCGCGCCGGACGACGCCGTAGTCGTGCGCCTCGATCCCGGCCTTGCGTTCGGTACCGGCGACCACGAGACCACGGCGATGTGTCTTGAGTGGCTTGGCGGGGTTGATTCGCTCGCGGGCCAACACGTGCTCGATTTTGGCTGCGGCTCTGGCATTCTGGCCATCGCCGCGGCGCAGCTTGGAGCCTCGCGCGTCGTCGCGCTCGATAATGATCCGCAGGCGTTAATTGCCACGCGCGATAATGCGGCGCGAAATGGCGTAGTCGACCGGATCGAGGTCGTTCCCGCTCCGCTTGATGCAAACAACCAGTTCGACATCGTCCTTGCCAACGTGCTGGCGGGACCTCTGATTGCGCTTGCCGATAGGCTGGTTGGCGCATTGCGAAATGACGGACAACTCGTGCTATCGGGTCTGCTGACATCACAGACCGAAGAGGTTGGCGCGGCCTACACACCGCATGTGGTCTGGGAACCTCCGGTATCGCGAGGTGACTGGGCTCGGTTAGACGGTCGCCGGGTCGCGTGATGTTTACCAAATGTCCGTCTTGCGATGCGGTGTATCAACTGTCCACCGCAGACCTGAGCGCCGCCGGCGGCTTCGTCGCGTGCGGCCTTTGCAATACCACCTTTAACGCCCTGCGCGACCTGTCGGACGGGCCGCCATCGAAAGCAGCGTCACCCTCGCCCGAACCGCAGGAAAACACCGACGCCACTCTGGCGCTGGCGTTCCTATCCGAGACGGAGCTGAAAGAGAAAGCGCGGCTCGCCGAAAAATCAGACGGCGAAACGTTGGACGCGCCTTCCGCTAATCTTGATCAAGGCGACGATGCGACGGAAAAGCGCGATGAGGTCGACAGTACGCAGGCGGAGTCGCAACGCCATGCCGATGCCGATGCCGATGCCGATGCCGATGCCGATGCCGATGCCGATGCCGATGCCGATGCAGGCGTGGCCGGTGAAGCCGTAACTGGAGCCGACTCCGAAGACCAGCTCGCCGAACTACCAGTCACCTAACCTGAAGGCAAACACGACTCGGTTGCAGCCACATCACCGGAAAGTCTGGAAGAGGCCGACGATCAAACGGAACAAGACGAAGCGTCCGTCACTGATTTCGATCACACCCTCGAGTCGCTGCCGCTTGAATCGGCCATTGCGGCGGATTTTGAAGCGCAAATTGAAGCTGAAATCGCGCAAGCCGAGAGCAGTGAAGCGCTGACTGCCGACCGCGATGCAGGCGACGAGGCGCCCCCCGAAACCGACGATGAAACCGACGATGAAACCGACGATGAAACCGACGATGAAACCGACGATGAAACGGGCGACGAAACGGGCGACGAAAAGGCGGACGTTGAATCTGGGGAGGCCGAGCAGGCCGAGGCCGATTCCAATACCGACACCGCGCCGGCAAAAGACGATGGGGACACGGACTCAACGGCGTCTAACCCGGACCCTGAAGAGCCAACAAGCGACGATGACGTCCCCGCACAAGCCATCGAGTCCGAGTCCGAGTCCGAGTCCGAGTCCGAGTCCGAGTCCGAG
>JBCCMA010000164.1:0-7343 GCA_039026595.1 Pseudomonadota bacterium | reverse complement strand
GGTAATTGATGACGGCGTCGTCAAGGTGCGCGAGGATCTTGGTGATAAGCCGGAGGTGCAGGCCAAACTGATGCTGGCTCTGTCGTCGTTGTATGGCGACTTCGGAGATCACGAGCAATCCATGGCGCTGGCCGAGGACGCAAAAAACTACTACGAGGCAACCTATGGGTTGCTCGTGATCTCCGAAGTCGCCATACAACGACGACAGAGCCAGCATCAGTTTGGCCTGCACCTCCGGCTTATCACCAAGATCCTCGCGCACCTTGACGACGCCGTCATCAATTACCTCCCGTGCGCTGATCGTGGAGTCCTGCGCCTGCTCGGGTGAGACGCCCTCGAAAAAACCGAGCAAGAAATTCAGCGACTCTTCGGCCGTCTGCTTCTCACGTTCGGCGTCCAGGCGCGCCTGCCCGACATTGACTATGTATGTCAGAGTGCCAGCAAGAATGACCACCGCCGCCAGGCCGGAGACCGCAAGCATCGACCGGTTGCGACGAGCGAATGTGCGGAGGCGGTAGCCACGTGAGTTGCCCACCGCGCTAACGGGAAAGTGATTCAGGTAGTTTTCGAGATCCGCCTTCAAGGCTCCAGCGTCTCGATAACGCTGCGTCGGCTCCCGCCGCAGACTCATCGCGACAATGTGCGCAAGGTCTCGTGGCAGCACTTTCAGGCGACGGTCGATATCCGGCAGGTCGTCTCCCCGTGACGCACGGCCGATCGCGTCCGACAACGCTTCGTCGTCCACCAGCGGCTCTCCCACGAGCAACTGAAACAGCAAGGCACCGAGCTGATAGGTGTCGGACGCGGTTGTGATGTCCTGACCGAGCAGTTGCTCGGGACTGGCGTAACCCGGGCTAAGCGGTCTTTGAGCGCGGGTGTAGTCGCTGTCGGCATCGAGTAGTTTGGCAATGCCAAAATCGAGCAACACAGGTCGACCGTCTTCAGTGACCAGTACATTGGACGGCTTCAGGTCGCAGTGGGCAACCAGCCGGGTGTGTGCGAACGACAGGGTGTCGGCCACCTCGATGCCGAGCCCGACAATACGCTCATGGCTCAACGCCTGCTTGCGACAGTAGTCGTCGATCGGCTGCCCCTCGACTAACTCCATGACAATGTAAGGCCAGCCCTCGTCGGTAAGACCAGCATCAAACAGACGGGCGATGTTCGGATGCTCCAGCTCGGCCAGGATGGCTTGCTCGCGATTGAATCGCGCCCTGAGCTCTTCGTTGAATCCACTGATCAGGCTGACCTTGATCGCGACATCACGCTCAAACGCACCATCGACTCGTGACGCCCGGTACACCCTTGCCATTCCCCCAGCCCCGATCAGCGCCTGCACGCCATAGTCGCCCAGTCGTCGGCCGAGAAGTCGATCGTCGTCTTCCAAGGAGGACGCTTGTTCTGCGAGAATATCCAGTGCGCCGCCAGTGCGGAGGTCTTTGGGATCGGAGTCTTTCATGATGGTCTGTTCAGTCCTGTCGATAGTGGGCGCATAACCAGATCCAGAACACGGTCCGGGTATGGCAAATGAGTCGCGGATTAGATGTTGTTTTTAAGTCCGTTAACACGTCTGTTTTAGTCGGTTCTCGCCGTTTGTCCATCCGGTTGCCCGATTGCGGTCCATTCGATTCGATGACAAATGCACTGTCGCAGTCACTCTGGCGTCGATGGACTTTCACCGTGCAGTGACGTAACCAACCTCTTCGCGCATCCTCGTCCGAGCGTTGCTACGACGGCCCATGGTGTAGCCCGATAGTTTGCAAAAGGCGTGACGCTGTGCAACATTTTTCGCGGGTTGAATCCAATAGGGAGAGTCGCGTTTGTCGTCATCGGTCACGGTCCTGCTTGAAGCGCATCGCAACGGCGACGACTCGGCTTTCAACAAACTCGCAACCCTGCTGTATCCCGAACTGAAGTCGTTGGCGCGCCGGCGCTCGGCCGGCTCGGCGGAATCCGGAGCGACCACGCTGGTCAATGAGACTTTTCTTCGACTGCTGTCCGGCGGCAAGCTGCAAACGGAAGACCGCCGCGAATTTTTCGCCCTCGCCAGCACCATCATGCGTCGTGTAGTTATCGACGAAGTCCGTTACGTGACTGCCGGAAAACGTGCCGGCAACGACGTCACCCTGATGAACACCGTTATCGGCGACGACAGCCATGAAAAAGCGGAGTTTCTGCTGCAGGTTGACGAAATGCTGGGGATTCTCGAACAAGAAGATGAACGCCTCGCGCGGGTGTTTGAGTGCCGTTATTTCGGCGGCTTGACCACGGCCGAAACAGCCGAAGCGCTGGTGTTATCGACGCGCACCGTCGAACGCGCCTGGTCAGACGCACGTTCGAGGATTGCGGACCTTATCGATACAGCAAAATCGTAAACGGGACCCAGCGAACCGGCCGTGTCCTGTGTGGCGAGCGTGGACAATTCGTCCAGTGCACCGCCTTCTGTCAGTCTCTCGATCACAAACTTCTTTTCCATCAGAAGAACTGGCTGATCCGCAGGCCGGCCATGTCCTTTTGTTCGAACTGACCAAACACACCGTCCCTGTCACCGTTGAATGATGCGACGTGAATCTCAAGACGCGCCGTCTCACTGAGCGAGCGCGTGACTTTGAGACTGAGCATCTGGTCATCGTCATCGAGGGAACGATAAGCGCGCACCTGGAAAATCCATCGATCGAAACCCAGCGTCTTGCGAACGCCGAGCGTCAACAGACGATCTCTGACGGGCCGGACCAGCAAGCCGCGTTCACCTTCCACTCGATCGTAGAGAAACTGCAGATTGACCAGCGCACCACCCGGTCCACTCAGGTCAACTCCAAGCGCAGCTCGAATCTGCGAGCGACGATCCGTGTCGAGCAGCGAACCGTTGCGCGTGTTGAACGCACGGTCCGGATGCAACGCGAACTCACCGCGAATAACCTGGCCACCAAGACCAGCATCGAAACTGGCGCCCAGCGTGCTGCGCGGTTCGTAGAAGCGCTGGATACCGATCTCTCCAGCTCGCGAAACGAACCGCCCGAGCGGCTCCGGGTCCAGACCGCGATACGCCAGTACCGCGAACTCACCGCGCGCCGTCTGCCGGCTGAGCCGCACGCCGAAGCCGGCATCACCGATACCGTGGCCCGGTCGCTGCGTTTCGCTGAACGCGGCCTGCTGATCGGTTGAGGAGCCAAACCGGAATCGCGGCGCGCGAAACCCGAACCACGCATCGTCATCCGGAATTGCGTGCGCGGTGCCGTCGACCACCACGGCAACTTCTCGACGCCAGGCACCTGCCGTGGTGTCGCTGTACCCGCTCCACAGGCTGGTCCGGCTCTGTTCGAAGTCGTCGAGAATAAATGTTCGATAATCCTGCGGATTCACGACGTCGAGTACCTTGATACCGTCCAGCCGACCCCAGTTGATGGTCTGCTTGCCGATCCGGAGACGACCGCTTGCGAGCTGATGCTCCAGAAAGAGATCCCGGATCTCGGCGCTTCCGGCAGATCCTATCACCCACGGCCGCGATAACGGTGCGTAGGCATCATCGGTCGTACCTCCGGGTTCAAGGCGATCTGTGCTGCCCAAACGCAGGCGTGCTGATGCCTTGAGGCGAGAACGCTCACCCATTGGTCGTGTATAGCTCGATAAGACTTCCAGCGATGTGTACAGCCGGTCGCCACCGTCGATGCCGACGGCGTGATCGATATGCCCCTCCAGCGTGAGCTCTGAGTCCGCATTGGCTGCGGGCAAACCCAGGACCAGAAGCAGGGCGGCCCTTGCAACACCGCGGATGTATCCTTCAGCGCGCACTGGCCATCTCCATCGTGTTGCCCAATTGCGCGGGCAAGAAGAGCCGCTCGGACAAAGCATCTCGGTGGTCAACATCGCGCATTCTCAAGCGCGTGCTGCGGCCGCTTCGATGGTGCGTTGCCAGAACATCGGTGGCGCTCCAGAACACACCGTGACGCTCGATGGCGATGACCTCGATGGTTTTCAGGAGCTTGCCAGCCCTGTCTTCGAAATCGATGCGAATCGGGATCAGGCTCTCGGCATCGATAACGGCGCTGAAGCGCCCGTAGCCAAGCTCGCGAGCGACGGATGTGCTGGCAGCGACGCCCTCCAGTCGGATCAAGTCCTGCCCTTGCTGTTCGAAACGCTCGCCACCGGAAAACGTCCATTCATCGAGCTCAAACTTGAGCTCCGATTGCATATCCGCCATCGAGAATTCGGTACCAAAGAACGCCGCGCCCCGACGCCCCGCCGGAATGCTGCGGGAGCGCCCGGCCGCAGGTAGATAGGTCCAGCGCAGGTCGATGCCTTTTTCCGTGTCCTCGTCACTCAGGAACGACATATCTCGGTACCTCGATGGCTCGACAAACGTGATGCGTGTTTGTTGACGCGAGTCGACCGTCCGCTTCAGGAAACGTGCCTGGCGATGCGACTCTCGGCCCTTGCTATCGGCCAGCGTCATCTCGATCGTTCGAAGACTCGCCGGACTTTCCGCTCGCGTGGCCAGTTGCTCAGCCACAAGGTACGCCTGAGTGTCGCTGGCGGACGCAGGCTGTGACAGCAGCAATCCGGCAAGCAGCGGCAAGACAAGACAGCCGGTACCGACCATCTGCGGCGCTGACAGCTTGGAAAACCAGCCGGATCGCAATGTGAATGCTGCCGGGATCAACAGAAGAGCCGTCACATAGCTCGCGAACGCAGCGACGGCAATCAGTCCGCCGAAGCGCATCAGCGTCGGCAGGTCGCTCGCAAGTAGCACCGCAAAGCCGACGCCGAGCGCCGCTGAGTTGAACAGACAAGCGCGGGCGACGGTTGGCAATTCCACGGTAAAGGCCAGAGTCTGATCGCCGTCGTGCTCCTTGAACGCGGCTTTCAGTTGATCGATGAGGTGGATGGCGAAGTCGACACCGACACCGAGCGCGATGGCGGCGAACATCGACGTCGCTGGTTCGAGATAAATGCCGAGGTAGCCCATGCAGGCGTACAGTGTGAGCACGGTGAATAGCACGGGCATCGCCGCGAGCAAACCGCAGCTGACGGAGCGGAACACGATGGCAGAGGCGAGGAACACCAGTAGCAGGGACAGCGCGACTCCGTGAAAGTGCGAGGTCTCCAGCGACAACATCCAGTGATAGGTGATCGTGACATCGCCGGTGAGGTACGCGGAAATGTCAGCGTCGTTGAACGTGTTGTCGATATAGTGCTGCAACGCCTCAACGACCTGGCGAGTCTCGCTGAAGCGATGCGCGTCGAGCACCCCCCGCACCAGTGCGTAGCGGTAAGTTCGGTCAATCACCTCATCGAGGTCTTCAGCCTTGCCATTGAGCTCGTAGACAAACAGGGTTTCCGACAGCAGCCCCGGCGTCTCCGGCAACGGTGCCGGTGCCGGTGATTCGCCGTTCGCCTTTGCTCCCTCGATCGCACCGTGCAGCAGAGACACGTAGTCAACAACAGATACGGTTTTGCCAACGTGCTCGAGCTGGTCGAAGTACTGCTGCAAGGCCTGCACCTTGCGCATCGTAGAAGGCTCGAGGAGCCCCTCCGGCTCCTTCACATCGATAAACACGTCGAGGAATGCCGAACCCGCAAAGCGGGCGTTGATGACCTCATCGGCGATGCGAATCGGCTCGTCTGCCGCAAAATTCTCCACCTGCGATCGGTCAATTCGGAGCTGGCCGACGCCCTGCAGGGCAACGGCCATCAGCACCGCAAAAAGCACAACACTGATGAGGCTGCGGGATTTCGAGCCGGCGGTGATTCGAGACAGCCAACGGCTCACGGCATCCGAACGGTTTCGGGACCAGCCGGAAAAGGCGGGGCTCCGGCCCGGATCCCGCAGGACCAGCACTGCGGGTAACAAGGTCAGGGAAAACAACCAGGCGAGTGCCACTCCAATCGCTGCAAAGACGGCAAACCAGGTGACTGGCGGCATGACAGACACGGCCGCAATACCGGCAAAGCCGGCAATCGTCGTTATCGTGGTCAGCGTGATCGGTCTCACCATCCGGCACATCGACAACACCACAAGCTCCCGCCGCGGTGCTGTCGGTGCCTGTTCAACAAAGCGATAGTAGGTCGACAGCACGTGAATGGAGTCGGCGACCGAGATCGCAACAACGATGACCGGCAGTGCATTGGTGATCGCGAAATACGGCACACCGAGCCAGCCCATCAGACCCAATGTGCCGGCCACGGACGCTGCGACGACGCCGAGCGGCCCGGTCAGTGAACTCGCCCGTCGGAATGCCAGCAGGATGAAGCCCAGCACAACGATGAAGACTAAGGGCTGCAACTTGCGAGCGTCCTGATCGATGTATCGACTGAGGTACCCACTGATCGCCGCGGGTCCCGCCACGTGGATGTCATAGTGGGCGCTGTCGAAAGACTGCGTCGCTTCGAGGACAGCGAGGTAGGTGTCTTCCGCCAGTGCCGGGGAATCGACCTCTGCAATGATGACTGCCGCGTCCTCTGCCTCACTTACCAGCGTGTTGATGTGCGGGAGCATGCGCAACCAGCGTGACCGGATCGACAAGGCGTCTGTGACGTCACCGTCGAGGTACGGCTCGATGAAGATGCTGTTGCCGTCGCCGGAGATGGACGACTCGAGCGACAGGCTGGTCACCTTGCTGTAGCGAATGTTGTCGATGTCACGGATCACATCCGTGACGTCCGCGATGAGCTGCAGGGACGCCGGGTCAAACATCGAGCGACCATCGCTCCGGACAACTGCGACGGCGATAGAGTCGGACAGGCCGAAAATATTGTCCGTCCGGGCATCGGTCTTGAGTGACTCGTGTTCGGCGGGAATGAACGCCTTTACCGAGGTGTCCTTTATCAGGCGTGTGAGTCCGGTGCCCAACAGTCCGACGATGAATACCACGAGAAGCACAACGTGTAGAGGTCGCCGTACCACGGCTTGAAAAAATGATTGACTGAAGCGGGTCGTGAGGCGAGCGTTCATCAATTGATCTCCCGCAATGCGATGTCCGCTTTGCCCGGCCGAAACTGGCCGGTGCTGTGCAGGCAAATCGCTTCTTCGAAATCGACCCAGTCATGGATATGGCCGGGAATCTCGGGAGATATCGCCCCAGGATGCACGGCATTGGCAACGGTGCAGGCGTCCACCCAGCCATCACGTTGTCGCAGACCGGCCCGGGTCACGCCAACAGCAGCACTGCGGCCGCGGCCGTCGATGAAGCTGTGCTCCAGATAGAACCAGCGTCGATCCCAGCCGAGCAAGCGCGTGTTCACCTCGTAGCGGTCAAAGAGTCGCAGCGAGCGCATGAAGCGCACAGTGCCCCCACCCAGAATTGGCGCCCACCGATTGGCGCGGATCACGGACGCAACGCCGG
>JBCCMA010000163.1:0-7353 GCA_039026595.1 Pseudomonadota bacterium | reverse complement strand
TGGTGACTTCGGCGTTCAACTCGGGTGACGCCGTCTCCGACACCAGCGCTTCGCTGGCCGGCAGCAGCTCCTCGGGCTCGGTGACCGGACGTGCGTTGGTGCGGCGAATGCGATCGATCAGGCGACGGCGTGCGATCGTCATTATGAAACCGAGCTCGGATCCCTTGCGCGGATCAAAACGTTTGGCGCTCCGCCACAGGTCCAGAAAAATTTCCTGTGTCGCGTCTTCCGCATCGGCGTGCGTCGGCGACAGGCGCAGTGCCAGCGACCAGACCGCTTTGCCGAAGTCGGTGATGCACGCTTGCATTGCTCCCGGGTCCCCGGCGGCGATCCGCTCCAGTCGGGTGGTCTCTCTTTCTGGCAGCTTGGCGGTGCTTGGCATGCGGTCGTTCTCATCGCGCCGCGTGGACGCTTCGTATCTTCAGGCGCCACCAATCTAGCTCCGCTGCCCCCGAAGTCCAGCGGCACCGCGTTAAAACCGGTGCTGAGAAACAATCGGATACCAACAAAGCCGTATAACCGTAACGGCTGCAACCAATCCGGGAGATTCAGTGCACTCGGACCGTCGCCGATCGTAAGGACTGTAATGCCAAAACGGCGAGCAACAGCGGGAACATCGCGCCGATCATCACAGCAGACCAGCCCAACCCAGCCATCACCTGACCCGACAACAATGACGCCAGTGCAGCGGTTGAGAACACACACAAATCGTTCAGCCCCTGCGCACGGAAGCGTTCCTCTGGCTCGTAGGTTCTGGTCACGAGCGTGGTGCCACCTACGTAAAGAAAATTCCAACCAACGCCGAGCAGAATGAGAGCAACCTGGTATCGGATCAACGACCGATCCAGTAACCCGACGACCAGTGTCAAACCAAGCAGTACGGCGCCGACGAACATGACCCGCCGCACACCCAGCCGCTCCATCAGCACGGCCGAGATCAACGACGGCGCGTACATCGCGATCACGTGATTTCGAATCACCGTCGAGGTGTCGCCCATACTGAAACCGTCGTGCACATGCATACTCAGCGGTGTGGCCGTCATCACAAACACCATCACACCGTATCCCGACGCGGCGCATAACACGGCGACCACGTAGTGGCGCTGCCTTGCAATCACGCCAAGCGGGCGAACCGTGCTCGCGGCAGGACTTCGGACATGATTCGTCGTGTTCTTGAAACACAGTAGAGCCACGACGCCAACCGCCATCAAGGCCGCCACGCCGATCATGGTTCCGACGAACGGGATATCGCCGAAACCATCGCGTCCTGTGTTCACAAGAACAGGTCCCAGTGCCGCCCCACCAATTGAGCTCAACAAAACACACGATATGGCTCGACCCGCTTTTTCCCTCAGTACCGACTCCGCCGCGGCAAATCGATACTGTTGCATGAAGGCCAATTGGATGCCGTAGAGAAACGTCCCGGCGCAAAGCCATGTGAATTGTCGATTAATCAAACTGAGGCTCACCAGCAGAACACCGCCAATGCCCATAACGCCCGCGCCGACAAAGCCCCGGCGACGACCCACGCGCGCCATAACGGCAGCCGCGGGCACGGTAGATGTGGCGGTGCCCAACACCATCAACGACAGCGGCAGCGTTGCCCACTGCGGGTGCGGCGCGAGTGACTGACCGAGAATGCCGCCCAACGTCACCAGCACGATGGAACCCACCGCCGTGACGCACTGAGCAATCACAAGAACCGCCAGATTGCGGTTGGCTATCACGGTGAGGACGTAATCAGGCGCTGGTAGCTGGCCTGCGCGGCAATCAAACCGAGGAACCCGCCGAGCACCGCGCCCCAGAACAACCCCGTCAAATTCATGTAACGGGCGCCCAGCCAGCTCAACGGGAGAATAAAGACGCACAACCTGAGCAACGTCAGAGCAAGGGTTGTGGTTGATCTCTGATACGCATTGAACGCCGTGTTGAGCACGATCACCGTCGCGTAGCTCACCACACCGAGCGGCATGATGCGCATATACATGATCGCCACCGGGACCACATCCGGATCATCGCTAAACCAACTCACAATCAGCGGCGCCGCGACAAATTGCAACGCGTACAACGCCAGCTGAAAGATGAGAATAAAGCGAACACTGTTTCGAACTGCATGTCGCGCGCGCTCGTTCTGTCCTGCACCGAGATTCTGAGCGACATACGGCGACAGTGCAGCGGTGATTGCGAACGCCACAACCAGCGAGAACGCTTCAACACGCACACCCACGCCAAAGGCCGCCACGGCGCCTTGCCCGAAGCGAGCGACCATCGCCGTCAGTACACCGCTGGCCAGCGGGCCGAGCATGTTGGCCAGGCAGATCGGTCCGGCAAGAACCAGAAGCTGCCGCCAGATCGACCAGACCTCTTCAGCCGTTGGGACCGAGAACACCAACAGCCGCTCACGGAAAATCAGCAAGTAAAGGGCGGCGGTCGACGCAAAGACCCAAGCGCCGACGGTCGCCCACGCGGCTCCGGCTATGCCCATAGCGGGAACCGGACCGAAGCCGAAAATCAAGATGGGGTCGAGCACAACATTGACCACACCCGCGATGATCATGAGGATGCTCGGCCACTTGGTGTCGCCAGTGGCTCGAATTGCGGAGTTGCAGAGCATCGGGATCGCAAGCAGAACCACGAAAACAAACCAGACGTCGAGGTAATCGTGAATGAAACCGAGCGTGGTTGGGTCGGCCCCCAGAGCGCCAAACAACAGGTCGATCGTCCGACGGCCCACAAACGCCAGGCAGAGCGTCGCCATTATGGTGAGGGCCAACGACATCGTCGTGATGCGCGCGGCCTTGTTCACGCGCCCCTGACCAATCGCCTTACCGACGGTGATCGACAGCGCGATGCCAAGTCCGATCACCAGATTCAGCATTGAAAACGTCACCGGAAATGTGAAGCTGATCGCGGCCAGTTCGGTCGTGCCGAGACGGCTGATGAAGTAGGTGTCCACAGTGGAGAAGAGCATCGTGCAGAGGATGCCGATGACCATGGGACCGGTCATACGCCGCAGAGTTTGATTGACAGGGCCGGACAGAATGTCTGCGGAACTTACGCGCATTGGCTCGCGACTCATAGGGAACGGGGGCTGGCGAGCGTGACGATGTGTTGCCGCACCAGCCTTTATTCTATGCTGGTGGGGCGGGTCGAGCACCCCACATCGCATCAGCTGATCTGCGCTTTGGCTCGCCTGGCCCGGAAAGCGGTCTTTAACACGGTATCGAGTCCACAACATTCATGCCTCTCAAACTTGGAATCGCACTTGGCAGCGGCGCCGCGCGCGGCTGGTCACACATCGGCATCCTGAACGCGCTGGCCGAGCGGGATCTTGAGCCCACGGTCGTCGCGGGCGCCTCGGTTGGCGCGCTGGTCGGGGCGGCCTACGCCGGGGACCAGCTGACCGAACTTAAGGATTGGGTCGAAGGCCTGCGGCGACTCGATATATTCCGCCTGATGGACACGCGATTGCGCGGTGGCGGTCTGATGACAGGCGATCGTTTGATGGAGGCCATTGCCGACGAATTTGGCAATCGCAACATCGAGAATCTGGCACTCGCCTACGGCGCGGTCGCGACGGATCTTGGCTCGGGCCGTGAGATCTGGCTCAGGGACGGTCCGGTCATGGATGCCATACGTGCCTCCTCGGGGCTCCCGGGGCTGTTTTCGCCCATCCGTTACCGCGGCGACTGGGTCATCGACGGAGGTCTGGTCAATCCGGTGCCCGTTTCGCTTTGCCGAGCGCTCGGTGCGGATCTGGTCATCGCGGTCAATCTCAACGCGCATCTGGTCACGCGTCGGCGCCTGTTCCACGAAGACGTCACCACTGACGATGAGGACGCCGGTCAGCTTGAAAAAATCGCAGACCGAATCGGGGACTGGTTGCGCCCGTCACGGCGCGGTGGCGTTGATGCGCCCGGGATTCTCGACGTGGTCGGCACATCCATCAACATCATGCAGGACCGCATCACACGCAGCCGCATGGTCGGCGAGCCACCGGAAGTCATTCTCACACCGCACCTTGAGGACTTTCAGCTGATGGATTTTCACCGTGGCAGTGACGCCATTGAAGCCGGTCGGCGCGCTGTGCATACCGCCAGCGCGGCGCTGGATACCCTGGCCGAGCGACTGACGCGCACTGCCCGTACATGACGCCAAAGTGCAGCGTTTTGCTGCCGTTTCGCAATGCGCAGTCCACGCTGGCGGCCTGTCTTGCGTCCATCGTCGAGCAGACGGAGCGGGACATTGAAATCGTCGCCGTGGATGACCGCAGCGACGACGCGTCGCGCGCCGTAGTCGAACGCGTGGCGGCAAGTGATTCGCGCATCCATCTCATCAATAACGCCGGGTCCGGGCTCGTGGCGGCCCTCGAGACGGGCCGTTCGGCCTGCCGCAGTGACCTGATCGCGCGCATGGACGCCGACGATGTCATGCGTCCCGAACGCCTCAAAGATCAGATCCGGTTTTTTGCCGCGCACCCGCACGCGACGCTCGTTGGTTCACGCGTCGAACTGCTGGAAACCGATGCAACGGGCGACGGCCAACGTGAGTACGTGCGCTGGCAGAACGCCTGCGTGAGCGAGTCCGATCTCCGGCTTCAGCGTTTTGTGGAGTCCCCGTTCGCACATCCGAGCGTCACGTTTAGAAACGAGGCGGTCCAGAACGTCGGTGGCTACCGCGATGGGCGGTTTCCGGAAGACTATGACCTTTGGCTCCGTCTGTGGGCGCGGGGACACCGACTGCTCAAGATCGACCGCGTTCTGCTGGACTGGCGTGACGGCGCCGATCGCGTGTCGCGAATCGACCCGCGCTGTTCGCGATCCGCGTTTGACAAATTGCGCGCACGCCGGCTCGCGGAACATCTGGCCGAGATGAATCGACAGGACGACGTGGTGGTTTGGGGTGCCGGGCGCCGAACCCGGCAACGCGTGCGACACCTGCAGCGCGAAGGCGTGGTCGTCCAGGCCTGGATCGACATCGATCCGCGCAAGATCGGAAATGTCATCGACGGAGCACGGGTACATGCCCCGGACGCACTGAACGATTGGCGCCGACCGTTCGTCCTGTCCTACGTCGCCAATCACGGCGCGCGCGCAGAGATCGGCGCGGCGCTCGGGCGACTCGGGTTTCGCGAGGGCGCGGATTGGCTAAGCGTGGGCTAGTCGGCCCGGGATTGCGGACTGCGGTGACGCCACGCGTCGAAACAAAACAGAGCGACCGCGGTCCAGATCAACCCGAAACAAAGCGCGTGCGCAGGCGTCATGGACTCCCCGTACGCCATGCCCACAAGAAACTGCCCGGTGGGGCCAATAAACTGAAGAAAGCCGACGGTGGACAGCCGCAGCCGTCGTGCGCCGATGGCAAAAAACAGGAGCGGCAGAACCGTGACCGGGCCTGCGAGCAACAGCAGAATATCCAGCTCGGTGCTGATTGAGGTAAAGGCGAGCGCGCTCCGGTTGCGTAACACAAACAGATAAATGACGGCCGCTGGCAGCAGAAGCAGTGTTTCAACGAACAGCGCGGGCATCGCACCGACGGTGATCTGCTTGCGAATAAACCCGTAAACGGTGAACGACACAGCGAGCGTCAATGACAACCACGGCCAGCCGGCACCTTTCAACGCCAGAACCATGACGCCGGCACTGGCGACGACCACCGCGATGGCCTGCCCGAGACGCAGGCGCTCACCCAGAAACAGGAACCCTGCAAGAACGAGCAGAAGCGGGTTGATGTAATAGCCGAGGCTCGCCTGGAAAATCTGGTCGTTCTGCACAGCGTACGTGTAGACCAGCCAGTTGACCGCGATGAAAAAGGCACCGAGCGTCAGCCACAGCATAGTTCGTCGGTCGCGGAAAATGCCGAGCACGTGTTTGATCTGGCGCCGCCAGAGCACAATCGACAGTCCGAACGGCACCGCCCATGTGATGCGGTGTGCGAGCATTTCGAGCGCGCTCACACCCGGCGTGATCTTGAAATAGATCGGGAACGCGCCCCACATTGAAAACGCCGCAACGGCGCAGAGCACACCGTTGCGGCGCCAGACAGCGTCCGTCATGTGGTGCTACGGAGCGGTACCGCTCGGACCCGGTGCACGGAAGAACAACGCCCGCAGAATGCCAAGGTCGGAAATGTTCACGACGCCGTCCCCGTTAAAGTCTGCGTCGGCATTGTCGGAGAAAAACACCGTACGGAAGATGCCGAGGTCAAGGACGTTGACCGTCAGGTCGTTATTCAGGTCCGCATCACAGAGGTTGCCGTAGAGGTCCCCGTCCGTGTCGCGCTGATCCGCGTTGGCGACTTCGATGCAGTTGTCTGCGTCGTCCGCCACGCCGTCCCCGTCGCTATCGGCAATCTCATCGCGCATGAAGGTGAGCGTACCGGTGGCGATGGTGCCAAGGCCAAGGAACGTTGTGGTCGCCTGCCAGGTCTGCGCGGCGGCATCCAGCGACAGTTCGACATTCGCGATACCGAAGCCCGTGTCGACCTGCGTCGTAAAACCGGCCGTGCCGCTGATGATCTCGCCATCGGCATCCGTGGTCAGTGCCGCCGCGCCCAATTCCGGCGCCCCGTCACCGCCCCCGAGCTCACCGATCTGAACATTGACCTCGGTGACATCGGCTTCGGTGAACGTGCTGTTCGGCCCTGCGGCAGCGTCATCGACCGTAAAGAACCCGGTTATCGGATCACCGACCGCGATGCCTGCGGCACCGCACGCAATAGCCGAGCAGGTGGTGACCTGACCGTCCACATTGAAATTGACCGCAACGGCCGCGGTGCTCCACAACGCGGCCGAGCAGGCGGCACCAACGCGCAATAGTGTTTTCATTTTCTGGTTCACTTTTTTCTCCCCCGGGTCAGGGCGCCGTCGACTCACCACATCAGGTCGTCGGGCACCTCGAAATTCTTGTAATGCTCATCAAGATCGTCACCGCCGTCGTCGCTTTGCGGGACCACGGCCTTCGGATCGCGCAGCGCCACGAGGTCCGCTGCCCCTGGCTCGACCAGATAAAACTGATCACGATCCCGCACGATTCTGAGGGTTCCGGCAGACAGCCGCTTGCGCTGCTCGGCGGTGACGACGATCTGTTTCACCTTGCCCTCAAACACAAACTGGTGCACGTCTTCGCCGCCCTCGCGGGACAGGGCATGCTGCTCAAGGATCTGGGCCACCTGCGAGCGCGCCGAGCGGGCCGCCGCCTTTTCTTCCCGTGCCCGGTTCAATTCTCGATCCCGACGCGCCTTGTCGGCCGCCTCCTGCAGGATCTTCTCCTTAATGGCGTCCGGCGGTGGCGGCTTTTTGCCACGTGCCTTGCGCTTCTTGCGTTTGGACTGGTTGATCGACTTTGCTTTTTT
>JBCCMA010000162.1:0-7391 GCA_039026595.1 Pseudomonadota bacterium | reverse complement strand
CTGCGCCTGAGCCGGACAGAGGTCGCACTCGCCGCCACTTCTGTGAGTAACGGGGCGACGATCAGGAACACAGAGCTGACCGGGTCATTCGGATTGCGCCACGACCTGACCGAGCGCGTTGCGATTACAGCGAATCTCGGTCGGGGTTTTCGCGCACCAAATATTTTCGACCTCGGGACACTCGGAGCACGGCCGGGCAACCGATTCAATATTGCGAATCCCGACCTCGGGCCGGAAACCGTGTGGACGGTCGACACGGGCATTGAGTGGCAAGGCGAAACCGCAGAGCTCAATGCGGTCGTCTGGTATAGCGACTACATTGACCAGATCACGTCGGTGTCCACCGGGCAGGTGGACGCCGCGGGCCGGGACATCGTGCAGAGCCAGAATGCGAGCGAGTCTATTTTGTATGGCATCGAGCTCGCAGCCGCGTGGGAGATCACGCGGCGGCTGACACTGAATGCAACGGTAAATTCGGTCTACGGGCGTACGACGTTGGCGGACGGCCAGGCGGAGCCCGCGGACCGTATCCCACCGCTGAACGGTCAGCTCGGTCTTCGCTACCACCACGGTGATTGGTGGCTCCGGGCGCAGTGGAGAGGAGCCGATGATCAATCGCGCTTGAGCGCTCGCGATGTTCGCGATCCGCGGATCGATCCACTTGGTACGCCGGGGTTTGGTGTCATCAATCTGGCGGGCGGATGGCAGATATCACCCGTGTGGCGCGCCACTTTGGAGCTGCACAATGCCGCTGACCGCGCGTTCCGCGAGCACGGTTCGGGCATAGACGCCGCCGGTCGAGCGATCACCGTCAGTCTGCGTGGTGCATGGTGATATACGGCGTCGCCGGGCGGCAACATAATCCCAAAATTTCATTAAAAACAGACGGTTAATTAAATAAAAAATCACCGTTTCAGATGATACATTCTGTTACCCGCTGGGTTATACTCGGGCTCGGACCGGGGGCTGGATCCGCGACCTAATACTAAGAATCCCAGCTTTACGGGCCCGCTTCACACGGTTGGATTCCGTTTCTACTGCGCTCACGCATGGGCGACGGTGCCGGCCGTATCACACCTGTACCAGGGGGGTAACATGAAATCCGAGTCGAATCAGACCGTGCGTTCACGCACGGCGACCGCGTGGATGGCTGCGGCAACCGCCTCAGTCCTGCTGGCGTCGGCCAGCGCCCACGCTGACAGTCTGTCGCCGGTGGACATCGTGCAGTCGCGCGGTGCCGATCAGTCGGTGGACTACAGCGCGCTCACAGCCTACGGCAAGTGGGACGACCGCAACTACGCGCTCACCGAAGCCGATCTGAAATATCTGTCGGCAGACGAAGCAAAACTGAGCAACCAGATTCCGGCGTTTTTCCGCGTCGAGCTGCGCAAGGCGTGGCCGCATCTGCCCACGTCCGGCGAAGTGCAATATCCGCGCGCCGCGTTGCAGATGTTCCTGCGCAAGTACGGCGGTTGGGAGCGTAACGGTAAGCTCTACGGCGGAGGCTTTGGCGAAGACAAGCTCGCGGCGTTCCGCGCAGACAACGAGCTGCAACTGAACCAGGTGCTTGGCGCCAACGAAATCACGGTGGAAATTAACCACACAAATCCGGACCGCATCATCGCCGGCTCGAACAACAATGGCGGCCAGGAGATGTACTACTCCGCGGACGGCGGCGAGAGCTGGACGATTCAGGGCGTGCTTCCGAACACCTGCTGCGATCCGACGGTAGGCTGGTCGAGCGATGGCACGGTGGCCTACGCGGCCGCACTGTCCGGCCCCATCGGCGTGAGCTTCTGGCGTTCATTCGACCAGGGTGAGACCTGGGTCGACCGTTTCGACATCACGCCAAGCGGCAGTGACAAGGAGTGGTTGCACGTCGATATCAGCGACAGCTCGGCCTACAAGGACAACGTCTACGTGACGTACCACAACGGCAACACGATGCAGTTCGCGCGTACAACCGACTCGGGTACGAACTTCGATATCCAGGCTTTCCCAGGCGAGCCGAGCGGTATCGGCAGTGACATCACGACGACCAGCAATGGCGACATCTACTATGTGTACGGCGCGTTCGGCACACGGCAGATTCGGTTGCTCAAGTCGACCGATGGCGGCGATACGTTCACGGGTTCAAACATTGCGAGCACGAACGGGTCCTTTGACTGGCCGGTGCCGTCGATGGAATCGCGCAGCGCGTGGATCTACGCCACAGTGGATTCCGACCGCTCCGGCGGTGCGTTTGACGGGTCGGTTTACGCCGCCTGGTCGGATATTTTTAATCCGAACGAAGGCAGTGCGGTAAACAACCACACGCAGGTCAAAGTGGCGTACTCGCGCGACGGTGGCGCCACCTGGAATGTGACCATCCCCCATCCGGTGGATGACGTTCTGGAAGTCGACCGCTACAACCAGTGGATGACGGTCGACGAGTTCGGCACCGTGCACGTGGTGTTCTACGACACGCGTAATTCGCTGAACCGGACGGGTGTTGACCTGTACTACACGTACTCGATTGACGGCGCGCAGACGTTCAGCGACCTTGAGCGTGTCAGCTCGGCCACCTCGGCCAACCTGACCGACGGTCAGGAGTGGGGCGATTACAACGGTGTGTCCGTCGTTGGCGAGAAGATCGTCACGGTCTGGACCGACAACCGCGACGGCCCGCCGAACCGCAAGGACGTGTTCGCCGCGACGCTTCTGAACGAAGGCGCTGAGCCGACCTTTACGCTCGGTACGTCGGATTCACAATCGCTCTCGCAGCAGGTCTGCGCTCCGGACGATCTGGAACCCATCACCGTGGCCGTCGGCCAGGTTCAGGGCTTCAGCGATTCGGTGTCTCTGGGCTTCAGCGGGTTGCCGTCCGGCTTCACCGGCGGGTTCTCGAACGCGGTTGTGACGCCGGCGACCCCGGCAGCGACGTCGGTGGCGTCGGTGAGTGTGGGTTCGGTTGCCACGGGCGATTACACATTCAGCATCACGGGCAACGCGACGGGCATCTCGCAGCGCTTGCTTGACGTCAGCGTGTCGGCATTTGATTCGAGCCCGGCCTCCGCCGCGTTGGTGTCACCTGCAAACGGTGCACCGTCTGAGTCGACCAGCCCGGTCTTTACCTGGGCGGCCGCCGCGGGCGCGGCGTCGTACCTGCTCGAAGTGGACGACGATCCGAACTTCGGCAGCATCGACTTCTCGCTCAGCACGGAAGCCACAAGCGCCACGCTGGACAACTCGCTGGCGCCGACGACCACCTACTACTGGCGTGTCACGGCCACCAACCCTTGCGGGGATGGCGGTGCATCGGCGGTGAACTCGTTCACCACGTTGGCTGAAATCTGCCGCACACCGGGTCTGTCAATTCCGGACGGCAGCGGCGCGGGTACGAGCGATGGCGCCACGGTGTCCACCTCCGGTGAGATCGAGAGCCTCGATGTGTCACTGCGCGTGGATCACACCTACATTGGCGACTTGATCTTCCGCCTGACCCACGAAGACACCGGCACGTCCGTGCTGCTGATCGATCGTCCGGGACAGCCGGCTACCGGCTTCGGCTGCAGCGGCGACAACATCAACGCACTGATGACGGACGACGCCTCGGCGCCGGTCGAAACCGGATGCACGACGGCCGACGGCCTGTCCGGCGACTTCATCCCCGAAGAGCCGCTGGCCGGTTTCGACGGTGAAGACATCGGCGGTACCTGGACGCTGTTCGTGTCCGATAACGCCGGCATCGACACCGGTGAAGTGGTCGAGTGGTGCCTGCTGCCTACGCTCGCCAGCGCTGGACCGGACACGGACGGCGACGGTGTGGCCGATGCCGACGACAACTGCTCGGCTGTGCCGAACGCAGATCAGCGCGACACCAACGGTGACGGCTTCGGCAACATTTGCGATGCCGACCTCAACAACGATGGTGTTGTGAACTTTGTCGACCTCGGTCTGCTGCGCACGTCGTTCTTCAGCTCCAACGCGGACGCTGACTTCAACGGCGATGGTGTGGTCAACTTCGTGGACCTCGGCATCATGCGCACCGGCTTCTTCGCACCGCCGGGCCCGAGCGGCACGACGCCGTAAGGTAGTCTGCCAATCCTCGGCGTTTGTCGAGAACACGCAAACCCCGCCCTCGTGGCGGGGTTTGTTTTTGGCGGGGACGGAACCTCCCGGTTCGATTAGCGCTCGACGATCGCTTCGATGTGCACGGTGACGCCAACGGTCTGGCCGACCCAGGTCGTATCCGCCCACTCGCCCGATCCGAGGCTGAAGGCAAGTCGATCGATTTCGGCTCGCCCATCGAGCGTGCGGCGGTCACCGTCCTGGATCACCGTGAATGTGAGCGGCGTGACGATCGTCTTGCCTTTCATGGTCAGTCGGCCCGCCGCGACCACGCTGTCGCCCTGTGAGCTGAAGTCGGCCGCGCGGTACACCGCGGTGGGGTGGTTGGCGACGTCAAACCATTCCGGATCGATCATCAGGCCGTCGCGTTCTGCATCACCCGTATTCGGTTGCGTCGTATCGATCGTGACATCAAAAGAGGCGGCGCCGAGGTCGCCTGAATCGAACTGCAACACGGCGTCAAAAGCCGACCACCGACCGGTGAACGCAGCGCCGGCCTGGTCACCCGTAAACTCGATGTAGCTGGCGTCTGGATCGACTGTCCAGACCGGAAGTGATGAGCGCTTCGCCGCACCGGGCTGTTCTGTCGGAGCGTCGCGTTGGGGCGGCGCTGTGTTCGCGGTCGCTGCCACCGACTCGGATGATCCCAAGCGCGCAAGGGAGGCCACCCCGCCGACGAGCGTCACGGCAAACACGCCCACCGTAAAGACAGAACTGATGCGGGCGAGGACACCGTCCCGATCAATCACGGCGTGCTTCAACGCGGCGGCAATGTGAATGAGCGCCACCACAAACATCAGCTTGGCAGAAAATTCGTGCACTGTGATCAGCGTTTTCTTCGTGTCCGGGTCACCATTGATCAGGTCAGGAAACGCAAACAGATTGAACCAGCTGACGGAATAGGCCGAAGCGGACGACATGAGCCAACCGGACAGCGGCACAATGAAAATCAAGGCATAAAGCAAAATGTGACTGGCGTGGGAGGCACGCTGTTGCCACGGCGCCATTTGCACAGGCAGCGGCGGCGCGCGGTGGGCGGCTCGCCAGGCCACGCGGGCAAACGCCAGCATGAACACTGTCATGCCCACCGATTTGTGATTGGCAAGCAGCGCCAATTGGTCGACACGGTGCCCGGCGTGCCCGGCGTTTTCAGCCAGGCGCGCCAGCACGTACTGCAACACAATGGCGCCAGCGACGAGCCAGTGTAGAAACTTGGCCAGCGCCGTGTAATGCGCGGCCGATGGTGCCCGGGGCTCGTCGATTGCCTCCGGGAGCGGAGTTATGGATGGGCTCATCTCGTTGACCGTGTGAGGGGTTCGACGGACGCGCGGCCCGCACAGCGTGCCAGAAACCGCTCGAGGATACGAAACACGTCGACATCAAATTCTGTTTCGTTCTGCATCAGTTCATCGAATTCGCCGTGGTTCTGCGCCGTGCCGTACCAGCACCAGCGGTCCACAACGTGCCAGGCTTTGTACGCGCCGCGACCCTCGCCAATCGCCACAGGGCCATCGAATGGCCACGCTGGCAAGCGGGTCTTGCCAAGTGCACCAAGCAATTTGAGGTTCCACGCCACCGCGCTTTGTTTTCCGATACAGGCGCCCTCACAGCGATCGATCTGCAGGCCAAAGCAACTTCCCTGGCCGCGCTCAAGTCCAAGCCTCTTGCGACAAAGCCCGTGGTCATCGCACAGCGCTTTCAGAGCCCGCACGGCACCTGACTTCTGGCGATACAAGCCGTATTGCGGGATCTCCGGCGTCATGGGATCGGCTGCTTGGACCCTGGGTCGGTGGTAGTCCCCGGTCTCATCGATTGCCAAGGTGAAGACGTCGGCGCGGTGACGCAGGCGTCGGTTGTACACCGGTTGGCGCTCTTTGATGGTCCGCACCTCCAGCAACAGTGCTCCCAGCTCGCCCGCACAGCGCGTGGCTTCAACCCGCGCGGTTTGTCGAAAGAGTCGGGCCTCGCGGTCGTCTCGTATCGCTGCGCCGAAGTGTCCGAGTACACGGCTGCGCACGTGTACGCTCTTGCCCACGTACAGCAGCGTGTTGTCTTTGGCGTAAAAGTGGTACACGCCGGGCCCCTCGGGGAGTCGGGCGATGTCCTGCTTGTGCACACCTTCCGGCAGCGCGGGCCCGTCGAGCTGCGTGCGCACAGCGCTACGCATTGCGTCCCTGCCAAGCTCGGTTTGTGCCTTGATACAGAACTCGTGCAGAGCTTTCGCATCTGTGAGAGCGCGGTGACGCGGCTCGCAGGTCAAGGCGTGACGCTGCATCAGGGCATCAAGGCTGTGCCCGCGTGCGTCCGGATATAACTGCCTAGACAGTTTGACGGTACAAAGGCGCTTCATTCGAAAGGGCAGATCGACCGCGTTAAAAGCGGACTTCAGAAAACTGTAATCGAACGAGACGTTGTGGGCGACGAACAAATGCCCGTCGAGGCGCGCCCTGATCTCGGCGGCGACGTCACAAAATGCGGGCGCGTCGGCCACCATGTCGTCGGTGATCCCGGTCAATGACCTGACGCCCGGCGGTATCGCGCGGCCCGGGTTGATCAATGTTGACCACGTTTCGGCGCGGCCATTCGCATCGACACACACGATGCCAATTTCGGTAATCGCGTGGCCGCGTGAGCTGGCCCCGGTGGTTTCCAGGTCAACGAACGCGGTCGGTTGGGTGCCGTTCAACACAATGCCAAGGACCAGACCGGACCGTGCGCGCGGGGTGTCGGGGCACAGGGAGTCGGCTTGAGACACGGGTCCGCGCAGCACGATCCGTATTCAATGGGACCCGACCTCCGCGATGTATATTTCACCGCCTGGCGCAGTTCGAAGTCAGCATTTTTTACAAACGGTCTGAACAGGGCGGTACAGGTGCCGCGCGGGGTACGGCAAGTCGCTGAAAGCCATTGTAATTGTCTTTCTGGCATGCCCTTTGCTCTATCATTCACGTCGGGCGGGCGACTGCCCGATGAGTTGCTAACGGATTTCCAGTACCGGCTCACACACGCGCTTGTCGCAACCTTCTCTCTGGTCAAGAGTCGGTGTCTGAGCGGGACGGGTTCCCAGACTCCTGAAGAAGCGAAATACCTCTATTCGAACAAGAACAAAAACGCGAATAACAACTAGATTGAGGTGTCATTAGGAAGCCGAGGTTTTGCCTCGGCTTTTGTTTTTGCGGTTACTGAAGCCGCTCAAAAAAGCGCGAACCTCGGGGCAGGTAGTAGTTATCGCTATTGAATGACATGACCACCAGCCGCGTGCGTCCGATAATTCGTGAGCG
>JBCCMA010000161.1:0-7526 GCA_039026595.1 Pseudomonadota bacterium | reverse complement strand
GTCTTTTGCGTTAACCCAACGGGCATAACGCCCCCGGTTTTTTCGCAAGGAGACTATCCTATGACCCGCATGACTCAACTGGCCCGCCACGCGGCCACCGCACTCGTTTTCGCCCTGACCATGGCCTCACTCGCGCCCTCGGCCAACGCCGATGAGCTCGGCGGCGGCTGGACCAAGCGCAGCCAGAAAATCCACGGTTCGTGGTCCATCGTTGAAACGGCCGAGGGCCGCTTCCTGGAACTGAACGACGAATTCAAGACCCGTCGCGCCCCGGATCTCAAATTGTTCCTGTCGCCCAAGGCGGCCGGTGACGTCACCGCCAGAAACGCCGTTGAGGGCAGCGTGCTGATCGCAAAGCTGCGCAAGGCCAAGGGCGGCCAACGCTATGAGCTGCCCGCCGACCTTGATATCAGTGAGTATGAGACGCTTGTGCTGCACTGCGAGCAGTACACCAAGCTTTGGGGCGTAAGCGCACTGCGCTAGGCCCCGCGCCGCCCCCACCCGTGTCCTGGCGACCGGCGTCGCACAAGCCCTCCCCCCTGACGCCGGTCGTCCAGCGACATCTCTGACGTTCTGTAAAAAACGCCTCCGCGTTTGCCGAGCTTCCTGCTCCTTTGCGTGTGACGCCTGTCGCAATGCGACATTAAATTTTCCGATCCACGCCGAAATGTGACGCATCAGGCACCTATTTCCCGGCAAAAGATATGCAATTAGCAGCGAAATAAAGTTATTTCGCGGCGCGCCGATGGGGTTCGTAACGCGAACGACTGCGCCCTGGAGTTGCACTGATGCCTTTACACAAGACCACACCCGCGCACTCTTCCCCGGCAGGGGACCTCTGATCATGGCGGATCAGGCCGTAGCCAACCCGAATTCCGCTTCGCGAAGCGCAAGCGGCCCGCAGGGCAGCGCGCCGCGTAAAATGACGCTCGGTGCTCGTTTGATCCAAGCGGGCATCATCAACGAGGCGCAACTCGATCTGGCACTTCGCCAGCATCGCCGCAGCGGCAAGTTGCTGGGCGAGGTGCTGATGGAGCTGGGCTTTGTCACATCCGATGTGATTACCCGGCTCATGGCCACGGACGCCAAGGCGCAGGTGGTCGATATTTCCAGCGCCGTGATCGACGAGGACGTGATCAACCTCGTCTCCTACGACACGGCCAAGCGCTACAACCTGATCCCGTTGTCGATCGAGAACAATGTGCTGACCACGGCACTGTCCGACGCGTTCAACGTGGTGGCCATCGATCACCTGGAGCGCGAAACCGGTTTTGCAATTGACGTTGTCACCGCGCCGGCAGAGGCCATCACCGACGCTGTTGAACGCCACTACGCGCGCGGCCGCTCAATCGAAGACACGATCGATCTGATCATGACCGACGGTACGCTGCCGTCGGAAGACGACGCTGCCCAGGAATCACCGTTGGTTCGTCTGGTCGACCAGATTATCGCGCTCGGTATCAAACGCGGCGCCACCGACATTCACATTGAGCCGGATGAGAAAATCATCCGCGTTCGGATGCGCCTAGATGGCGTGATGCGCCAGCAAATCCTGATTCCAAAGCCGATCCAGAGCGCGCTGACCGCGCGTGTAAAGCTGCTGGCGGGCCTCAACATTACGGAAAAGCGCATCCCGCAGGACGGTCGTATCCGGTTCCTGTTCGGTCAGAGCGAGGTGGACCTGCGTGTGTCGACCCTGCCGATCAACACCGGCGAAAGTCTGGTGCTGCGTATTCTGGACCGGTCGGGTATCAACCTTGAGCTTCCGTTGCTTGGCTTCTCCGGTGACGACACCAAGCGTATTCAACGCAATCTCGACAAGCCGTACGGAATGATCCTGGTGACGGGGCCCACGGGCAGCGGTAAGACCACCACGCTGTACGCCGGTCTTGGCCTGATCAACAGCGCGGATCGCAGCGTGTTTACGCTCGAAGATCCGATCGAATACTCATTGCGCGGCATCCGCCAGACGCAGGTCAAGCCCGAGGTGGGCATGGACTTCGCGAGCGGACTGCGCGCCCTGCTGCGTCAGGATCCCGACGTCATTCTGATCGGTGAGATCCGCGACCTCGAAACCGCGCAACTCGCCGCGCGCGCGGCGCTAACCGGCCACTTGGTGTTGTCCACACTGCACACCAACGATGCGGTCGGCGTCATTCCACGTCTGATCGACATGGGCGTGGATCGATACATGTTGCCCGCGTCGCTGCAGTCCATCGTCGCGCAGCGCCTCGTCCGCAAGATCTGCGACGACTGCAAAACCCCTGCCGAGGTGCCCGCCGAGGCCATCGAATCGCTGGGCATGACGGCACTTGTGCCGGACAACCCGCAATTCTTCAAAGGCGCTGGCTGTGACAAGTGCAACAACAGCGGCTACCGCGGCCGACAAGTGATCTACGAAATTCTGAACATCAGTGAACGAATGCATGCACCGATTATCGAGGGCGCACCGTCGGCCGAGATCCGGCGCATCGCCCGAGAGATGGGCATGCTCTCGATGCTGCACGACGGCTTCAAGAAAGCCTGCGCTGGCGTCACCACCGTAGAGGAGGTCCTGCGCGTTGTGCGCTAGGGCCACCAGCGATGCCTGACTTTACCTACCACGCTGTCGATGCCAGCGGCAAAGCCACCGACGGCACCATGTCCGCCGACAACGAGCGAGCGCTTGAAAACGCGCTGCGCGAGGTGGGCCTGTGGCTTGTCGAGGCGAAGGAAAAAACGAAGAAAGCTCAGCGAAAACAGCGGAATCAGAAGGTCCCGCGCCGCGAGTTGATTGACTTCTTCAATGGCATGTCCGCACTTATGAACGCGGGTATTCCGGTGGCTGAAGCGTTTCAGGGCATGGCCGAGGAAACCACGCACGAGTCGCTGCGACTGATCCTTGAGGATGTCAGTGTCAACGTGCAAAGCGGCCAGGACGTCTCAAGCGCGCTGGCGAGTTTTCCGAAGGTGTTTTCACCACAGATTTGCCAGCTCATCAGCGCCGGCGAATATAGCGGCAATCTGGAAGCCACGTTTGAAGACCTCTCGGGGCACCTCGAATGGGTGGACAAGATCCGGGCCGACATCAAGCAGGCCAGTATTTATCCAGCCATGATTGTTGTGGCCGTCGCCGGCCTGATCGCGTTGATGTTCATCGTGGTGGTGCCGCGCTTCGCCGACATCTTTACCAAGCTCGATATTGAACTTCCCGCATTGACCCGCGGCGTGATCCGCCTGGGCGAGCTGGCGCAGTCCGGCTGGTGGGTTGCGCTGCTCACGATCGTGGGCACCGTGGTCGGCGTGAAGGTGGGCCGGAAGAAGAGCGAGAAATTCGCCATCGAATTCGACCGGCTGAAACTACGCATTCCAATCTTCGGCAACCTGATTGCCATGCTCGTGCAATCGCAGTTCGTGCACAACCTTGCGCTGATGCTGCGCGCCGGCGTGCCGATCATCGAAGCGCTGGGACAGTGCGAGGGTCTGACGCAGAACCGTGTGATGGACAAGGCGATCGGCGAGGCGCAGGAAGAAGTTCAGCGCGGCGGCAAGGTCAGTGAAGCCTTACGCAATCACGACGTCGTGTCATCGCTCACGCTGCGCATGATCGTTGTGGGCGAGGAATCAGGTCGCCTCGACGGCGCTCTTGAGCAGGTCGCCAAACGTTTCGATACCGAGATTCCGCGGCAGATCAAGCGCCTGTTCAGCCTGCTGGAGCCCACCATCACACTCACGCTCGTGGTCGTCGTCGGCCTCGTTGCGGCCTCCATTTTCATGCCGATGTTGTCACTGGCCACGGGGATTAGCTAATGAAAAAACAGACATCCGGATTTACGTTGCTCGAGACCGTCGGGGTACTGGTCATAATCGCCATTTTGGCGTCGGTTCTCGCGCCTAACGTGATCGATGGCATTAACCGGGCTTATGCGTCCGCCGAAGAAGAGAATCTGGAGGTGCTCAGCGGCAAACTGAGAGAGTTCGTCGAAACGCGGCGCATCGTACCGTTTGCCGCCGACACGAGCTGGGCGCCGGCGATTGCTTCAATAAGCGAGTTTCCGGTAAGCGACGTTCTGGATAACCGCCGCAATCAACGCCGGGTTCTGGTCGTTGATCCACAGTTTTTGACCAACGCAGTGACACCGTTTGCGGGTTACGGCCAGACCTCGGGCCTTGCAAACGCACCCTTTTCGCCGCGCATGATGCTGATCTCAAATCTCGCAGGCGCGGTACCCGCTGTACCCAACACGCCCGCCGCATTTCAGGCCGTCTGGGACCAAGCCCCCGGTGCGGTTGTCACCGAAGGCCCGGATCTCAAGATCAAGCGCTTGCACTTCGGCGACCTCTTCCATGAAGTGGTTCTGAACAACTACTCGACCAGCGCACCCGGTTACCGCCTGGACGCCAACGGCTCGGTCGCTGTTCCCGCTGCCACCGGTGCAGGCCCAACACCGGGCGAACTACGCGTCTGGGTGATCGATGGCACGTCTTTGGATTTGATTGATGCGCCGTTCGGCTCGGCGTCCGTTCTGTCAACGGCCGTCGTGCAGCGCACGCTGAATCGGGAATTCAATACCCCGCCGAGCGGCACTGTGTTCACATGGAGCGCTCCGTGAGCACTGACTACGGCATTGAATGGGCCTACGGCGAATTCCGCATCGCCCGGCTTAAGGGCGGCGCCGTTGTCGAAAGCTGGACATCACCGGAGCCCGTAACCGATCTGGCGAGCTTGAATCATGCCATGCAGGAGGCGTGTCACCACATCGATGTCACGCGAGGTGGCACCGTCGCGATCGCGTACGAGGACGATCAGCACACCCACGATTTCCTCGAGCTGCCGCCCATGTCCAAATCGGACCTGCGAAAATTTGTGGGCCGCCATGTCGAAAAAGAGAAGCCTTTCGACGGTCCTGCCACCTTCCGCTATCACAGTCTCGTCGAGAGCAAGAACCGCCAGAGCGGCGTACTGCTCCACCTTTTGCCCAGCCACATTGTCGAAGCAGTCATGCGCATCTGCGAGGACTACTACCTGACGCCGAAGCTGCTTGTGCCGCTTACAGAAGTCATGGCGGAGTACGTGCGCGCGAAGCAACGAGAGGAAGACGACGCCCTTTTGCTGATCGCCCTGTTTCAGGATCGTACGCAAATGGTGATCGCCAGTTCCTCTGGCGACGTGCTGTTTGTCCGCGAACTCTCTTACGCATGGAGTACAGCGAACGAACAGCGCCTGGTCACGGACATCAACCGAACAATCGGGTACGCCCGCCAGCGCATCGGCACGCGCATCGGCGGTGCGTGGCTGCTCGGCTCGCTGGCAAGCGACGCGCGCGCCGAGTTCGGCAAGAAAATCGACACCACGCTGAGCCATGACAGCGACACGGCAAAGCCAGACTTCTGGATGCTGCAGGTCGCTTCACTGCCCGCGCGCCTCGACAGCAACTTTATTCCGGTCATGGCCCGCAGCGTGCTTTCGCACCGTACGGCGCTGCGTACAGCCGTGGGCATGGCGGCCGTGACGTGGGTGGCTGCGATCGGATTTTCGGCAGTGGTGGAATTCCATATCCGCAAGCACCTTAACGACCGTGATTCCGTAACAGCGGACATCGCTCGCATCGAGCAGGAGCTGGCCGCCAAGGACGCGCAGATTGCGTCCATCAATCAGCAGGAGGACCAGCTCAGCGCACTGAACGTGGATGCCTTCAATCTGCCCGCACTGTTCCTTAGCCATCTGGGAGATCTGGTCCCGGAGGGCTTGTTGCTGCGCGCCGCAAATGTGACGCAGACCGACGACGGCTGGGAGATTTCGTTAAATGGTGAGTCCGACCTGTCGCTACCTGAGGTGGCGCCGCAATTGATGGCGCTGCAAATCATGCTGCAGGAGAGCCCGTGGAATGCGCGGATCACGAAATCCTGGGAAGAATCCTGGATGCAGCAACTGGACAGCGGGTCCGCCGTCGCCGATGGCGCGGTTGGCTTTGACATTGAAGGCCGCTTTGAATGAACGAACCGACGCCCAGCAACGAAATCTCGCTGGCGCTTGAAGACGAGCCCCAGCTCGTCGACGCGACCGGAAAATTTCCGCTCCCGATGACGGAGGACGGACCGTGGCAGGACGGCGAACTCGCGGACGGTCAGGAAGACTATGAGCGGCGACAGGTATCAAACGACCGGAGTCCACCGCCCGATGCAAAAGGCGCGGCTGCACCCCGTCTGGTCAACGGATTTGTTCAGAAGCTGCGTAAGTCTCGCCCGATGCAGGGTGGAATGGTCGTCGCCACACTGGTGGCGTTTGCGCTGATTTATTACACCGCGACAGAGCGCATGATGCTGATCGACGGTGCCTTCGAACAGGAAGTTCGACGCGGCGAGCTTGAGACCGAGCTCATGACCAAAAACCGCGTCTGGTCTGATGAACGGATCCAGTCTCTGCGCGACAACATCGAGTCGGCTGACCGGCGCCGCGTTTTCCTTGATTACGCAACGCTCGCCGACTGGCTGCGCGGCGAGCGCGACATCGCGGAGTCGCTGGGGCTCGAGTTCCAGTACAAGCTGAACAATCACGATACCTCCCGCATGGCGAACGTTGACGAGGTCACGGTGACCGTCGAGGTAAACGTCCCCTCTTCGCACGATCCGGTGGTGTTCATGGATTTGATGCAATTCGTTCGTGCACTGGTTACGACACCCTGGTATCTCGAGTTTGTTGGCGCCGAATTGGTGGGCGACGGTGATAGCGCAACAAAATTGACCGCTGAGCTACGGCTCTGGGTGCACGACAAGGTAAACGACCATGAGTAAGTTGCTCGAAGACAAGCGCGTGGTCGCGGCGCTCGCGGTGCTGGCGTGCATCGTCGTCTATTTCCGTGTGGTCGCCCCGATTGTATCCGGCGGCGGTGGCGCAAGCGCCGCTGATATGGCGGACCCGATGGCATCAGATGATATAGGCGACCCGATGATGATGACGGCGATGGATGACGATCCCAGTCTCGCCGGCAGCACGTCGGCCCGACGCTCATCACGCGCCCCCCTTGCCGGCGGTACCGGTGCACCACAGGAAACGCTCGCACGCGCCCAGCGCGACCTCAGCAACCTGGACATCGGGGCGCTGGTGTTTAATGAAAATCCTGCTCGAGATCCTTTCACACCGCCGCGCGAGGTTGTTGAAACGGCTGCCCCCAAACCGGCGCCCAAACGGACCGTCGTTCAAAAGGTCGTCAGCGCGCCACTACCTACGCTTACTGCCATTGCGTTCGCGGACAACCACCGCGCCGCCGTGCTGGATAACCAAATTGCCCGGGAGGGCGACGTGCTGGAGAACTTTAGCGTCGCTCAAATCAGCCGGGAATACGTCGTTCTCAAAGGACGCACTACCCGCAATTCCTTCACACTGAAATTGAACCCATGAATAACAAACGCAATCCCGTATGGCTGCCTTTGATACTGGCCACCGGCTTGTTCGGTTGTGCCACTGTGGCACCCCCATTTGAACCGGCCGTTGATCCGCAGGACATCGAGGACGCCCAGGCCGTACGCGACGCCGTGCGCAGTGC
>JBCCMA010000160.1:0-7582 GCA_039026595.1 Pseudomonadota bacterium | reverse complement strand
GATCGACGCGTCCCATTCGCCCTTGTCTCCGGTTTTGAGGTAGCCATCGTCGGTCATCGTCTCGGCTGTCGCCTCCGGATTTTTGTAGTACTCGGTCATCAGCCCCGGAGATTTCAGCTCGATCTCACCCTCGTCGGATAGACGCATGTCTGTTCCGGGAATGGGTTTCCCGATAGAGCCGACGCGGTCCGATCGAAAGGGCAGGTTGGTGCACGACAAACCGCCGGTCTCGGTCATGCCCCAGCCTTCACTGATCTGAATTCCGAGACGCTCGTACCAGCGCAGTGTGGCCGGGGAAATGGGGGCGCTGCCAGACCCGTGGAGTCGCGCGTTGTCGAGGCCGAGCTTTTGTCGGATCTTGCGCGCCACCATCTTGCCGAGGATGGATATCGACAAAAGTCGGTCGAGCTTTTCAGGGGGCATGCCTTTGTGAACACCGGTCTGGAACTGCACCCAGAGTCTTGGCACCGAGGTAAAGACAGTGGCGTTCGCACGCTTCAAATCATCGACGAACGTCTCCAGAGCATCAACAAAGAAAAGCTGCCCGCCCCCGAAGATAACGGGGCCGGCCGAGGCGGTGCGTTCGGCCACGTGGGCCAACGGCAGATACGACAATAAACGCTCTTCCCGCGAGCACCCGTAGATCTCGGTGCACGTGCCGCACGCGTAGGCGTACGCGCCATAGCTCATGACCACGCCTTTCGGGCGGCCCGTGCTGCCCGAGGTGTAGAGCATGGTCATGGTCTCACGCGGGGCTGGCGCGTGAGGGTCGGCAAGCCGTGCGCTGTCCGCTACGGCTTTGTCCCAGTCATGCGCCCCATCGATGCTGTCGTAGCGCATGGTGACGGTGGGCATTTTTGCGGCCACCGCCTCCTCGGCCACACCTGGATTGTCGAGCCGACCGATCACAAGCATGCGCGCATCGCTGTGTTCCAGCACGTACTTGATGGTGGGCGCGCTCGCCGTTGGATAAATGGGCACTGACACAATGCCTGACATCGCAAGCGCCAGATCCGTGATGACCCATTCCGCACAGTTTTTGGACAACAGCGCGACCTTGTCGCCTGGCTCAATTCCCTGGCCGAGAAACCACTGCGCGAGTCGCCGCGCCGCGTCGTACGCCTGCGCATACGTCCACGTCTTGACCTGGCCGTTCAGAGGCTGTGTCAGAAACACGCGATCCGGCGTTTCGGCTGCCCAGTGTCCGACGATCCCGAAAGACGTTTTCAAGGTGTCAGAGTACGTCATGGTGCGACCACGCGGGCGGCGCGTACGGCCGTGTGTTTGTCCAGAAAATCACCCAGACGCGTGAACATCTTGGCGCGATTTTTTTCATCGTAGTAACCGTGCGCCTCGCGTGGGAAGTACAGCCACTCGGGTGCGTTCCCGGCTTTCTTCAATGCCTTTCGCAGGTTCTTGGCGTGCACGGGCGGCACGCGCAGGTCCTGACCACCGTGTATTAGCATAACGGGTACCTTGATGTTGTTGACATACGTGATCGGCGATCGCGCGCGCAGGAATTCCGGCTCGTCACTGAGCGCGCGTTCCATGTAAGCCTGACCCGCCATCCACTTCCGTATGTCGCCACGCTTGAACATCAGTTCAAGATCGTAGACGCCGGCGCTTCCAACGGCGCAGCGATACAAATCGGGCTCCCGCGCAACCGCCATCAGAGCGGCATAGCCGCCATAGCTGCCACCGTACGTACAAATCCGGTCGTCGTCCGCAATGCCTTGATCGATGGCCCACAGCGTGGCGTCGGTGACGTCGTCCTGCATGGCGGCGCCCCATTCGCGGTAGCCCGCTTCTTCAAATGCGTTTCCGTAACCGCCAGAGCCGCGGAAGTTAGGCTGCAAAACAGCGTAACCACGGCTGGCCAGGTACTGGACTTCGGGTTGGAAGCTCCAGGTGTCTCGCGGGCCGTGCGGTCCGCCGTGGGGCAGAACGATCATCGGCAGGTTCTTACGCGCACTTCCCAGCGGATAGGTGACGTACCCGTGAATGGTCATCCCGTCACGTGCCTCGTATTCGATCGGCTCCATGGCGCCCATCTGCTCGGAGGCGATCCACGAGCGTTCGCTCACAAGATAGCGCGCGTCGTTTGTACGCGTGTCAAACAAGTAAAAGTCGCCGGGGTTAGTCGCCGAAGACACGTGCACGACCATAAGTGAACCGTCGTCTGTTGCGCTGGTAATTAAAGTCGTTTGCCCTTTGAATGCCGCCTGAATCTGTCGGTAGCGAGCGACAAAGGGCGATGATTCGTCAAAAAACTCCACTTTGGGAATATCGCTGTGCGAGTAGGCGCCAATCGGCCGGCCCGTTACCGGATCGACCAGAAGGCCGGTGACGTCGAACTCATCGTGTTGAATGACGGCCGACAGCTCGTTCGTTTCTGTGTTGAAGCTGCAGACGCCCTGGACCGCATCTTCACCCAGCGGACAAAGGCCGAGGACGGATACACCGTCGGCCGCGTAGCGCCGTGGCGAAAATCCTGCAGCAGATAATTCAGATACGTGAACCCAGTCCTCGCCCAAGATTGGGCGATACATCACGCGCCAGTCGTAGCTTTCGTCAAATCCGGCGGCAAATCGCGGTTCGCCTTCGAGATCGCAGGTGGCGCTGGCGTTGCGAACCGGCAGCCGATCAACTTTGGTACGAACGCCACGGGCGATGTCCAGTTTTTCAATGGTGCTGAAGCGATTGGTCTCACGTGAAAACGGGACCTGACTGATCAGGACGTGCCTGGCATCGTCCGGCAACAGGTCAATGACGCGTCCCGCCGCCTGTTCCCCAGTGTTGGATCGGATGCGTGTCGCGCCCGTCCTTTCTGTGCCCTCAAATCCGAAGATGGGCCCGTGATCCGTACCGTCGGCGTCGGACGCGAAAATCTGTCCGTAATTCAATGGGAAGTCGTAGGCGCCGCTCTTGACGTTTCGCTTGTACAGGATGCGATCCGGCGAAGCCCACTCAAACCAGTAAACGTGGTTGTTCGAGGGCTGTTGCAGCACAGTGCCCGAACTCAGGTCTTTCCGATCGAGCAGTACCAGAACGGTCTTGTTCCCCGCTTCGGACGTCGCCGCGAGGTAATCGCCTTTCGGCGAGATCTTGACGTCAGTGAATTCGCCGTGGCGGGCGAAATCCGCAACGGTGGGTGTCGCGGCATGGGTCGCGCTGGCGAGCAGTACCAGCGCGGGGCAGATCACGGTTTTCATGCGTCAAGAGAATAGGGGAGCCGCAGAATAGGACGCAAATTCCGGGGTGCGCGGCAGGCGAAGGTCTTCAACATATACTTGAAACTCGGGGCGGCTGTTGCAGCGCGGCATCGTGCTTGACAGGGGTCAGTGCCGTCCCTACACTTCGTCGCCTTTCACCGGACCGGGTGGTAACCGAGTGGGCGGATTGGCCGACTCGGTTTTGCGCGTCTACGCATTGCGCACCGGGCCCACTCATTAGTACTCAGGAGCCTTGAATGGCAACCGTGAACCAGCTGGTGCGCAAGCCGCGCCGTAGCAAGGCTGAAAAAAGCAACGTCCCGGCGCTGATGGCCTGCCCGCAACGTCGAGGGGTGTGTACACGTGTATATACGACTACACCCAAAAAGCCGAACTCGGCGATGCGCAAGGTCGCACGTGTCCGACTGACAAACGGCTTCGAGGTCACCAGCTACATCGGTGGCGAAGGCCATAACCTGCAGGAGCACTCGGTGGTCCTGATCCGCGGCGGACGCGTCAAGGACCTGCCCGGTGTTCGCTATCACACCGTCCGCGGCACTCTGGATTGCGCCGGCGTCAACGATCGCCGTCAGAGCCGTTCGAAGTATGGCGCCAAGCGGCCCAAGTCCTAACGTATTCCCCAGGTAACACCCCATGTCACGTCGTACACAGGCGCCGAAGCGCGAAATTCTGCCGGACCCGAAGTTCAAGAGCGAGATGCTCGCCAAGTTCATGAACATGATCATGGTCGACGGCAAGAAGTCTGTCGCTGAGCGAATCATCTATGGTGCCCTCGATCGCATCGCAGAGCGGGGCGGTGGCGATTCCGAACGCTCGCTCGAGACGCTTGAGCAGGCCCTCGAGAACGTCAAGCCGGCGGTGGAAGTGAAATCCCGTCGCGTTGGCGGCGCCACATACCAGGTGCCGGTGGAGGTGCGTGCAACGCGCCGTCAGACGCTCGCCATGCGCTGGATGATCGACGCGGCGCGCAAGCGCAACGAAAAAACGATGGCGCACCGCCTCGCCCACGAGCTGATGGATGCAGCGGAAAACCGCGGCGCCGCCGTCAAGAAGCGTGAAGACACGCACCGTATGGCCGAAGCCAACAAGGCGTTTTCGCACTACCGCTGGTAAGCGGTTCGCGTCTTGAACGCCCCCTTGCACATCCGACACGACCTCGACCCGTGGCACGCACCACACCGATCAATCGGTATCGAAACATTGGGATCATGGCCCATATCGATGCCGGAAAGACGACGACCACAGAGCGCGTCCTGTTCTACACAGGGGTCTCGCACAAGTTAGGTGAGGTCCATGATGGCGCGGCGGTCATGGACTGGATGGAACAAGAGCAGGAACGCGGCATCACGATCACGTCTGCAGCCACCACCTGTTTCTGGTCTGGAATGGACCAGCAGTTCGACCAGCACCGCATCAACATTATCGATACGCCAGGTCACGTTGACTTCACCATCGAGGTCGAGCGATCGCTACGCGTACTCGACAGCGCGGTCGCCGTGTTCTGCTCCGTTGGCGGTGTAGAGCCACAGTCCGAGACGGTCTGGCGTCAGGCCGACAAATACCGTGTTCCTCGCATGTGCTTCGTCAACAAGATGGATCGGGCTGGCGCTGACTTCCTGCGCGTTGTCAACCAGATCGAAACGAGACTCGGCGCCAACCCGGTGCCGATTCAACTGCCCATCGGAGCGGAAGAGCATTTTGAGGGCGTGATCGATCTGCTCAACATGCGCGCCATTTATTGGGATAACGACACACAGGGCATGCGCTACGAAGCGCGTGACATTCCGGCTGAACTGCAGGGGCAGGCTGCGGAGTGGCGTGAAAAAATGCTCGAAGCGGCCGCCGACGCATCCGACGAACTCACCAACGCGTACATCGAAAACGGTGACCTGAGCGTCGCCCAGATCCGTGACGGACTCCGCGCACGCACGCTGGCCAACGAGGTTGTCCTCGTGCTCTGTGGGTCGGCATTCAAGAACAAGGGCGTTCAGGCAATGCTGGATGCCGTGATCGACTTTATGCCGTCGCCCGCCGATGTGCCCGCCATTTCTGGCGAGACCCGTACCGGCGATGAAGCCACGCGGCCCAGCGATGATGACGCGCCGTTTGCCGCGTTGGCGTTCAAGATTGCGACAGATTCGTTTGTCGGCAGCCTGACGTTCTTCCGCGTGTACTCGGGTGTACTCAAGTCGGGTGACACCGTGTTCAATCCCATCAAGGGAAAGAAAGAGCGGATCGGTCGACTGCTGCAAATGCACTCAAACGATCGGGACGAGATCAGCGAAGTGCGCGCGGGTGATATTGCCGCCGCAGTGGGTCTGAAAGACGTCACCACCGGTGACACGCTTTGCACACCGTCTGACGTGATCACGTTGGAGCGGATGGAATTTCCGGAGCCGGTGATCGCTGTGGCGGTAGAACCCCGCACGAAAGCGGATCAGGAAAAGATGGGCGTCGCGCTGTCCAAGTTGGCGAAGGAAGACCCGTCCTTTCGCGTGCGCACCGACGAGGAATCCGGCCAGACGATCATCTCCGGTATGGGTGAGCTGCACCTCGACATCATCGTCGATCGCATGAAGCGCGAATTCAAGGTGGAGGCCAACGTCGGAAAGCCGCAGGTCGCTTACCGCGAGACCATCGGCAAGGCCGTGGAGCAGGAAGGCAAGTTTGTTCGACAGAGCGGCGGCCGCGGCCAGTATGGGCACGTGGTGCTTAAACTTGAGCCGCAGGAGCGCGGGGCCGGTTATGAATTTGTGGATGCCATTGTAGGTGGCGTCGTCCCGCGCGAGTTCATCAGTGCGGTCGACAAAGGCGTGCAGGAGCGCATGCAGTCCGGGGTCATCGCCGGCTACCCGGTGGTCGACGTCAAGGTCACGCTGTTCGACGGCTCGTACCACGACGTGGACTCGAGTGAGGTTGCGTTCAAGATTGCCGCGTCGATGGCGTTTTCGGACGGCACGCTAGAGGCCAGTCCAAAAGTGCTCGAACCCATTATGCAGGTGGAGATCGTCACGCCCGAGGAGTACCTCGGCGATGTCATGGGCGATCTGAACCGCCGACGGGGTGTCACGCAGGGGATGGAAGAAGCGCCGGCGGGACGTGTTATTCGCGCCGAGGTGCCGCTTGCCGAGATGTTTGGCTACGCCACCGACCTGCGCTCGATGAGTCAGGGCCGCGCGACCTACTCCATGGAATTCGCCAGCTACAACGAGGTTCCCCCGAGCCTTGCATCCAACATTCGCGATATTTGACCGAAGCGTCGGAACGTTTGTTTTTATTGCTTTACTGAAAGAGGAACCGAGCGGTGTCTAAAGAGAAGTTTGAACGCAATAAGCCCCACGTGAACGTGGGCACGATTGGTCACGTTGACCACGGTAAGACGACGCTGACGGCGGCGTTGACGAAGGTGATGGCGGACACGCACGGCGGCGAGCAGAAGGCGTTTGATCAGATTGACAACGCACCGGAAGAGCGCGAGCGGGGGATTACGATTGCGACGGCGCACGTGGAGTACGAGAGCGATGCGCGCCACTACGCGCACGTGGACTGCCCGGGTCACGCGGACTACGTGAAGAACATGATCACCGGCGCCGCCCAGATGGACGGTGCGATTTTGGTGGTGAGCGCGGCGGACGGCCCGATGCCGCAGACGCGTGAGCACATTTTGCTGGCCCGTCAGGTGGGCGTGCCGTACATCGTGGTGTTTTTGAACAAGGCGGACATGGTTGATGACGAAGAGCTTTTGGAGCTGGTGGAGATGGAAGTGCGCGATCTTCTGTCGACGTACGAGTTCCCGGGCGACGACACGCCGATCATCACCGGTTCTGCTCTGAAGGCCCTGGAAGGGGACGCAAGCGAGATTGGCGCGCCGGCGGTGGTGAAGCTGGTCGAGGCGATGGACAGCTACATTCCGGAGCCGGAGCGGGCGGTTGATGGCGACTTCCTGATGCCGGTGGAGGACGTGTTTTCGATTTCGGGACGCGGCACGGTGGTGACGGGTCGTATTGAGCGCGGCGTGGTGAACGTGGGCGACGAAGTGGAGATCGTGGGCATCAAGGACACGACGAAGACGACGTGCACGGGTGTGGAGATGTTCCGCAAGCTGCTGGATCAGGGTCTGGCGGGCGACAACGTGGGTGTGCTGCTTCGGGGCACCAAGCGCGAGGACGTGGAGCGTGGCCAGGTGCTGAGCAAGCCGGGTTCGATCACGCCGCACACGAAGTTTGAGGCGGAGGTGTACATCCTGACGAAGGAAGAGGGCGGCCGTCATACGCCGTTCTTCAAGGGTTACCGTCCGCAGTTTTACTTCCGTACGACGGACGTGACGGGTGATGTACAGCTGCCGGCGG
>JBCCMA010000159.1:0-7698 GCA_039026595.1 Pseudomonadota bacterium | reverse complement strand
GGCCGAAATGGTGATCGAGAAAGCCAAACGGCTCACCGAGCACAAGCGCGACGTGGTGATCCTGCTGGACTCGATCACACGTCTGGCGCGCGCGTACAACACCGTGGTGCCGTCGTCCGGCAAGGTGCTGACCGGTGGTGTTGATGCCAACGCGCTGCACCGGCCCAAGCGGTTCTTCGGCGCGGCGCGCAACATTGAAGAAGGCGGCAGCCTGACCATCATCGCCACGGCCCTTGTCGACACGGGGTCGCGGATGGACGACGTGATCTTCGAGGAGTTTAAGGGCACCGGCAACATGGAAGTCCATCTGGACCGCCGCATCGCCGAGAAGCGCGTGTTCCCGGCCATCAACATCAACCGGTCCGGCACGCGCAAGGAAGACTTGCTCACCAGCCCGGAAGAGCTCAAGAAAATCTGGGTACTGCGCAAGCTGCTGCACCCGATGGACGAGATCGCATCGGTCGAATTCCTGTTGGGCAAACTCAAGGACACGAAGACCAACGATGCGTTCTTCGAGTCCATGAAGCGGTAGCGCTGTGCGCGTCCTCGTCTCTGCCTCGCTTGCGTGTGCACTCGTTGCCTGTGGTGGTGGCGAGTCGGGGTCCGTCGACGATCCGACCGGAACGCCACCCTCGGCCCCGTCTGCGGAGCAGGGGATGGATCATTCGGCCGGCGATGCGATGCACCACGCGGACCAGGCGCCACAGGGCATCCAACCGGGCCAGAAGAACATCGTCGGAAGTGCGACCGGCGTGGTGCGCGGCGTGTCGGAGGATGGCCGCGCCATTGTCGTCGATCATGGACCGATCGATGGTCTGGGTATGGGGGCGATGACGATGTCGTTCCAGCTTGATGATGAAGCCACCGGCGGTGATGTGGCGGTGGGTGACACGGTCGAGTTTCAGGTCGTGGAAGACGGCGACGACTTCCGCATTATCGAGTTGAGCGTCCGCTAACAAATTCCGCTACCATCGCGTTTTCCAAACAGGGGTGGCCCCACGGCCTGAGATCGGTTCGCAGCCGGAACCCTTATTACCTGATCCGGTTAATGCCGGCGTAGGGAGATGGTTATGCGCGATATCACGCGAGCGGCGTTCGTTGCCGCCCCGTTTGTTTCCTTATTCATGGCACTTTTCTCGTCGGCAGACGACACCGTTGAGGAAGTGGTCGTCACGGGAGATTTCCGTGGCCGGACCGTTGATGAGATTCCGGCCAGCCTCGCGATCCTTGAGCAGGACACCATTGAAGAGGCGGCGCTCCAGAATTTCGAAGAGCTGTCGTTTCTGGTCCCCAACCTTCACTTTGCCGGCGGTTCCAACCGCGCGCGCTACTTTCAGTTGCGGGGCATCGGTGAGCGCAGCCAGTACGAGGGCGCGCCCAATCCTTCGGTGGGTGTTCTGATCGATGACGTCGATTTCTCGGCCATCGGCGGCATTGCCGGTACGTGGGATATGGAGCGCGTGGAGGTGCTGCGCGGTCCGCAGGCCACGCGGTACGGTGCCAACGCGCTGGCCGGGCTCATTGTCATGCAGAGCGTGGCACCCACCGAGGAGTTTGATTTCCGCACTCAGGTCGCGGGCGGGAACGATGACTATCGCTCCGTCGGCGTCGCGTTTGGCGGCCCCGCCACCGAAACGCTGGGCTATCGCTTATCCGGACAGGTCACCACGCAAAACGGATTTCGGGACAACGTCTTTCTGAATGCGGACGACACCAACGGCCGCGATGAACGCCTGCTCCGGGGACGGCTGCGCTTTACGCCGAGCGACCGCACGCAGGTGGACGCGACGCTTTGGTGGGTTGATCAGGATAATGGCTACGACGCGTTCACTCTTGAGAATGACTTTACGACGTTCTCCAATCGGCCCGGCCGCGATGCGCAGGAATCGCTGGCGCTTGGTGTGCGCTGGGATCAGGACATTAATGACGCCATGTCGCTGACCAGCGTGACCGGGATCGCACGCTCGGATATCACATTCAGCTTTGATGCAGACTGGGGCAACCAGGCGTACTGGGGGCCGTTTTTCGCGCCGCCGCCGAATGCACCGTTTACCCCCGACTACGATTTTTTCTCGCGGCGGGAGCGCCAGCGCAATACGTTGAATCACGAGTTTCGGCTGCAGTCTACGCCGGAAGGGCGGTGGTTCAATAACAGCACCGACTGGCTGGTCGGTGTGTACGGACTCAGGCTCTCCGAAGACCTCGATACGTTCGACGACGGTATTTTTACCGACGGCACGTTTCCGGGGTCGCTTGACGAGTCAACCTCCAGTAGTGCCTACGACTCGACCAAGCTGGCCGTGTTCGCCCAGCTTGATTTTGGCGTAGAGACCGACCGCGTGTGGTCGGCAGGGGTTCGCATCGAACGGCGCAACGCCGATTACAGTGATTCCAGCGGGTTGGACCTAAGTCCCGGCGAAACCGCCGTCGGCGGACACCTTGCCGTGACCCAGCAATTCAACGACCGGCTATCGGGCTACGCGTCGATTTCGCGCGGGTACAAGATGGGCGGCTTTAACCTCGGCCTGGTGCCGGACGGTCGCCGTGAGTTCGACGCCGAGTTTTTGTGGAATCTGGAGACGGGCGTGCGCTGGCAGGGCGATACGGCGTCGGTGGCGGCCACCGTGTTCTTTGCGCGTCGTGACGATCAGCAGGTGGGCACATCGTTCCAGCTTGTGCCGAACGACCCCTCTACGTTCGTGTTTTTTCAGGACAACGCCGCGACCGGTGAGAACCTTGGCCTTGAGATCACGGCCAACTGGCAACCGCTGGACAATGTGGGCCTTTACGCAAACCTTGGCCTTCTCGACGTGACGTTTGACGATTTCGTGACGCCGGAAGTCGATTTGTCGGGGCGCGAACAGGCGCATGCGCCGGGCTACAGTCTCGCCCTCGGCGCCCGGGCCGAATTCGGACGTGGCTGGTTCGGACGTGTTGATGGCGTCGCCGTGGATTCGTTCTTTTTCTCGAACAGCCATGACGAACAGTCCGAGGCCTACGAGCTGGTGCATCTGACGCTCGGATACGAGCGCGATCAGTGGCGTGTGACCGCGTTCGCGCGCAATGTGTTTGACCGTGAGTACGCGGTGCGCGGCTTTTTCTTCGGTAACGAGCCTCCGAATTTTGACACTACGCAGTACCTGCGTCTCGGCGATCGGCGGCAGGTGGGCGTGAGCCTCGACTGGCGGTACTGAGGATGCAGGCGCGCGCAGAGTTATCACTTTACCCGCTGACCGAAGATTACATTCCTCGGATCAAGGCGTTGATCGATCGGCTCAACACCTACGACGACCTCAGCGTGGTGACCAACGCGATGAGTACTCAGGTCACGGGCGATTATGACCGGGTCATGGGCGTGGTGACCAAAGAGCTCAAAGCGAGTTTCGGTGACAGCGCCAAAGCGGTGTGCGTCATGAAGCTGCTCCCGCTGGACTAGTTATGGCGCTGCCTCAAGGTCTTGAGCTTGCGGCGGCGTTATTATCGGTCGCGTATCTGGTTCTGGCCATACGGCAGTCGCTTTGGTGTTGGCCGTGTGCGTTCGTCAGCACCTCGCTTTATGTCTACCTGTTCGGCCTCGGGCAGCTCTACATGGAGAGCGCGCTCAACGTCTTTTATCTGATCATGGCGATGGTCGGGTTCTGGCGTTGGCGGTACGGTGGTGCGACGGCCGAAGAGCCACTGCCTGTGTCGACGCTGACGCTATCAAAGCACCTGCTCGCCCTTGCAATCATTGCGGTTCTGATTTTTTGCAGTAGTTCGTTATTGGCGACGTATACCGATCAGGCCTTGCCTGTCGTCGATTCCTTCACGACGTGGATGGCGGTGTGGGCCACGTGGCTGACCGCGCAGAAAGTACTCGAGAACTGGGCGTACTGGCTGGTGATCGATGTGGTGTCCATCGGGCTATATCTCGATCGAGGGTTTCATTTCACAGCCGCGCTGTTTGTCGTGTATGTGGTTCTGATTCCATTTGGTTGGATGGCCTGGCGTCGATCGCTGGGCAATGGCGCGGATCATGTCGCCATTGATTGATCGCGCGAGTGAAGTGTTGGGGGAGCCGTTAAAGCCGGTTTGCCCGTTGGACGAAGCACGTGGAGAGGGCTGGCGCGCAACGTCTTCGAACGGCGATCTCGCGATTGTTCGGCGGCGGGCCACCCCGTGGTACGACGCGGGCGTCGAACGGGCCGCCCACCTCACTGCGTTTGAGGTCGGGCTCGCGCCGCAGCTGGTTGGATTCGACGTATCAGAGCGCATTGTGATTACCCGCTGGATCGAGGGTGGTGAAAGACCACAGGAGAGTGCCGCGCGCATAGGCGCCGCACTTGCGACCTTGCACGGCGTTCCGTTGGTGTCACCCTCGGTCCATCGCCGCCGGTCGCTGATCGACCTTGCACGACATTATGCAGATTGCGCGGACGATCAACGCGATGTTGAGCGGCTCCTTGGCGATGTGAGCAGGCTGCGTAAGAACGATGGTGAGGTGTTGTGTCACCGCGATCCCGTGCCCAAAAACTGGCTTTGGCCGGTCGGAAGTAAAGCGCCGGTCCTGATCGACTGGGAATACGCTGCGGCCGGTGACCGGTATCTGGACCTGGCAGCGGTTATTGAGTCTCACGGGTTGGGCGAAAGCGGTATCGATATGCTCCTGGCGTCATACGCTCAGTGCGCTCAGCTTGATGCGGATACTGACTCGCTCGATATCGCTCGCGCGGCGTACCGCGCGTTGGAACCGTTGTGGGCCCGAGCGACCAAGGCGCTGACGACGTGAGTGACCCGCACGGCGAGGCAATCGAGGACTATTCACGCGATGGCCATGCGTCCGATCTCATACTGCACACGTCGTACGGTGAGACTGAGATGATGCCGGTTGCGGCCTTTTTCAGCGGCCCGGACAACTTCTCGGATATCGAGAGTCTCGCCTTGGATCAGTGTGATGATCCTACGCTGGACGCGGGGGCAGGAGCCGGTGGACATTCCCTTGAGCTCCAGTCACGTGGCAGTCGGGTGGTAGCATTGGATGCCTCTCGTGGTTGTTGTCGGGTGATGAGGCGTCGCGGCGTGCACGAGGTGGTGCACGGCAGTCTGCTCGAACAGACCGGCCGTTACTCAACTTTGCTGATGCTGATGAATGGTCTTGGTCTGGCTCGCTCGCTGGAGGCGTTGCCGGCGTTTCTTCGGCACTGCGCCTCGTTGCTAGAGCCTGGCGGCCAAATTGTGTTTGATTCGTCCGATGTGGTCTACCTGTACGAAGACGGGCTGCCACGTCCGCCTGGTTACTACGGCGATCTCGCTTATTGCTACGAATACAAAGGTGCCCGCGGGGATTGGTTTCCGTGGGTCTATGTTGACCCGGATTCGTTGTTCGATGTTTGCCGTGCGCTTGGCTTGCATCTTGATGTGTTGCTTAGCGAGGAGTTGGGTCAGTATCTGGGGCGGATTCGAGGATTTTGACAGTGGGATTTGGTGTCTTTTGGCGAAAATTGCTTTTCTGACTCTTGAGTGGTTGCGAGTGGACGGCTCGCTTGTATCCACCGGCACGTTATCCCTGTAACTTGTGAGTTTCATCTGATGGTGCGGAACATCGATATGAAAAGTCGCTCGCTTAACGTCACGTTGTTCGTTTTGTTTGCTGCTCTCGTCTGGTTGGGTATCGCGAATGACCGCCTGAGGGAAGCGGAGCGCAATCCCAAGCCAGTTAACCCGTTGGGGGATGGCTCAGCATTCCTGCTCCATGACGATAAAGGAGAGATAGATGTCATGCTTCTCTCCAACCCGGCCGATATGATCTTTGAGTTTCTGATTGATGGTTACGACAAAGTCGATGATTTTGGTCTTGTCTTTTATAGTTTGGACGGCCTGTTCGCGCGGTTCGGCAATACGCGCACTTATCTGATGTTAATGGACTTCGATGATACACCGGCGCCGGTGTACGCTTTTCGCGTGCGGGATGGCGTTGCGCGAGCCTATGTAACGCCGTATTTGAAGGGATTCTCTGACAGCGGTCAGCCATTCCGATTATCTGAAGTGGTAAGGAGCGTAAAGAAAGAGCTTGCTGAGAGTGGTTTTGACGAAGCAGATTTTGAAAGTTCGTGGCGCTTCGAGCCGATTAGTCAGGTTGAACTGGCGCAGCTTCAGGCGAGTAAGGCCCAGGTGGCGGCAGCCGAGGCGGCGCAGGCCGAGTTGGAGAAGCAGCGTAAAGACATTGAGGCTCAGCGTCGTAAGCTCAACCAGGAAGAAGCGCGCTTGAGGGCTGAAGCTAAAGCTCGGGAAGCACGCCGAAAGGCCACGACAACGTTGCCTAAACCAGTCCATCCAGATGATCGGGAGCCCACCGAAGCGGAGATGACGAGAGCGATGCGCCGAACCGTCTCGGGCGCGCTGCTGAAACCGACAATTACCAAATTGGGTCGGTGCCGCAAAATGGCGCCTTTTGATTACCAGTGCCGCTATCAGTATCTGTCTGTTAACTGGGGCAACTACTGGAAAGAAGATGGCGTTTGGTATTTTCAGATCGCCAATGCTCCGTAATGCGCTGTAGATATGGCTTTCTTGCGCTTTGCTTGTAAGCCTGCCAATAGGCTATAGAGTCACTCGAATTCCGACCCACCCATAGCCGACCGCACGACCTGCCGATACCGCCGACTCACCGGCACGCGTGCGCCCGTGTCCAGATGGAGCTCACCGTCGCCGGATTCCGTCACCGAGAACGCGTGCAGGCGCTCGGCGTTGACAATGGCCTGACGGTGGACGCGAATGAAGCCGCGCTCGGCTAGTTTCTCTTCGGTCTTCTTCATCGTACTTCTGAGCGGATACACCTTGCCCGCCACGTGCAGATTCACGTAGTTGCCTGCGCTTTCGATCCACTCAATGTCGTCGGTCTGGACCAGAAATTCCTTGCCCAGTTTCTTGACCAGAAACCGGTCGGTGGTGGTTGCGGGGGTACCGGTGGTCTCGGGCGGATCGAGAAAGCCGGCTTCACCCTGCAGCCGGAGCAGAACAAACCGATAGAGGTACACCAGACAGACGATGATGAGATAGGTCTGAAAGTCCTTCAGATACTCGTAGGCGAATTCGCCGGCAACGTCGTCCCATCGGTATTCCTGTCCCAAAATGACTGGAAAAAGGAACTTGCGAGCCCAGTACATCAACGTCACGTGGAGCGCGGAAAACACGACGCTGAACGCCACGTGCGCCAGCGCGCTGGTCACAAGCGTTTTCGTGCGCAGCGGGAAGCGAGCGTCGAACCAGAGCACCAGGGGCAGTGCGACGAGCAAGGCCATGTGGCTGGTGCTCTCCAGGATCCAGGCCATCGCCGGCCTGGGTCCATCAGCGTGACGCGCGTAGTCGATGAGTTCAGTGGCCGTCGTAGCAAAAAAGCCGATGGCAACCAGCCCGACGGCGATCAGCGTCTCCCAGATGCGGCGAGACTTGAGATACTCCTGCAGTGTCATGCGCACAGACTACCTTTTGGGAGAGGCGCATGCGCGCCGCCGGTCCCCGAGCGCTGGCGATTCGTCACATCCTGCACACAATCAGTCACTCGTAGCTCGGGGTAGGGGTGGGATTGGTGCACGCTGACTGCACCACGACTGATAAAACGATGGCCGATGTCAAAGCCTGACCGCCGCCACGATATTGATGCCCTTCGCGTGATCGCGTTTGGCCTGTTAATTCTGTACCACTGCGGCATGTTCTATG
>JBCCMA010000158.1:0-7700 GCA_039026595.1 Pseudomonadota bacterium | reverse complement strand
GTTGAAATCGGGGAACTGACGGGCCGGGCAAGGCTTCAGGAGCAGGCGACCATCGCCGCGGTTCGGCGCGTGCGCGAGCACTACGCTGATGAGGCCACCATTTACGTCGGGGGCGTACCGCTGATCACATCGGACATGGTGGCGTTCGTTAAACGCGACATGGCGATCTTCGGGGCCATCATTCTGGTGCTCTTCGTCGTCGTGCTCTACCTGTTTTTCCGTCAGATTCGGTGGGTACTCTTCCCGATTGGTACCACGGCGGTGACCGTTCTTTTAACGGCTGGGGTGCTTGCGGCGATCGGACAGCCCATTACGGCCGTGTCGGCCAACTTTGTGCCGCTGCTCGCGATCATTTGCATCTCGTTCACCGTGCATTTGATTACGCGTTATCGCGAGTTGTACAGCGAATACCGCGATCATGTGAAAAAGTGCCAGCTCGCGTACGAAACCATGACGTCCAAACTGGCGCCGAGCGTGTACACCGCACTGACCACGGGGGTCGCGTTTGCCTCGCTGCTGACCGCAGATATCGTCCCGGTTGTCGATTTTGGGCTGACGATGTGCATCGGTATCGTCATCGCATTTATTACGACCTACAGTTTTTTCGCCAGTGTGCTGGTGCTGCTGCCCAAAAACGTCGCAAATGACGAACCCCGGGCCACACCGCGACTCACGACGGCACTGGCGCGAATTTCAACGGAGTACCCGGGGCGGGTTTTGATCGGGTCGGTGGTGATTGCCGGTCTGACGTTTGTGGGCATACAGCAGCTCGATCTGGGTAATCGCCTCGTGAAGTATTTTCGCGGGGACACTGAGATTCGCCAGGGCCTGAATTTCATCGACACCCGACTCGGCGGCACCGTGCCGCTGGATGTCATCGTGCAATTTGAGCCGTTTGAAGCCGAGGCGGAGGAGGAGGGCGATGTCTTTGACGACTTTGCGTCCGAACCCGATCCGTTCCCGGAACGATACTGGTTTACTCCGGAAAAAATTCGGGTGCTCGACCAGCTTCAGGCGCACATGGCCTCAAGCCCGTACATCGGCAAGGAGGTGTCGCTCGCGAACCTCGAGCGCATTGCTCGGGCCTTCAATGATGGGGAGGCGCTGAACTACGTGAAGCTCACGGCCGTGTTGGGTCTGGTGCCGCCGGACGTGCGCGCGGATCTGATCCGGCCCTACGCATCGCCAGAAACGGGACAGATGCGAATCTCAGCTCGGCTTCGTGAGACCGGACCGGCGTACGATCTGAACGAGATCATTGCATCGATCGAAACCTACGCGCGGGACGAGCTGGCGCTGACCGACGATGAGGTTCGGGTGACCGGTGTAGCAGTGCTGTTCAACGATATGCTGGAGCAGCTCGTGGCCTCCCAGATGTCGACTCTGGCCTTCGTGATTCTGGCCACATTCATCATGTTCCTGATTCTGATGCGGTCATTCACGCTCGCGCTGGTGGGTCTTTTGCCGAACCTGCTTGCCGCGGGTGTCATTCTCGCGTTTATGGGCTTCACAGGCATCCCGCTGGACGTGATTACCATGACGATTGCCGCCATCGTAATCGGGATTGGTGTGGATGACGCGATCCACTATCTGCATCGTTTGCGTGATGAAATTGATGCGGGTCGATCCATGGTCGAGGCCGTGCGTAACGCGCACAGCAGCATCGGTCGCGCGATGTATTTCACGTCTCTGACGGTCATCATTGGCTTCTCGGTACTTGCGTTTTCAAGATTCGTCCCAACGGTCTACTTCGGGCTGCTGGCTGCGCTGGCCATGGTTCTGGCGCTGGCGTCCAATCTGACGGTACTGCCGGCCCTTCTGATCAAACTCAGCCAACGTCGCGGAGAAAAAGTCCATGTCTGATTTACGCAAAGTGCTCACACTGGTCATGGCTGTAGCCATGCTGACGGTCAATGCCGATCCGGGCGAGCCCGGTGCGTGGATTGAGGGCGAGTCGACCGCGCTGTTCAAGGCACTCAACAGTCCGGCGGAGACCGATGCGCTGACCGCCAGGCTTGAGACGACCGTGGACTTTGAGGCCATAAGTCGCGGCGTGATGGGCAAACACCGCGATGCGCTGAGTGATGCACAGCAGACTGAGTTTCGTCACGTCTTTCAATCGTCGCTGACGTCACTCTTACGGGACGGGCTGGGTTCACTCGGTGACTATGAACTGGATGTGGCGAAAGCCCGGGTGCCGCGGCCGGGCCGGGCCCAGGTGCCGGTCACCGTCACATCAAGCGATGGGGTCTACGAGATTCAGTTTTCTCTGGCGGCGTCTGATGACCAATGGCGCGTGCGCAACATGATCGTCAACGGCGTCAATCTGGGACTGACTTATCGCAATCAGTTTGCCGAGCTGATGCGCACGCATGATGGCGATGTGGCCGCCGTCATTGCAGGCTGGACCGAGTCGGTTGCGGACTCTTCAGAGATCAAGGCGGGCAGCTGATTTTCAGGTCGCGTCCGCGAGAACGCGGTGCACGAACTGGATGCAGACTGAACCTTCGCCAACGGCGGACGCCACCCGTTTGACGGACCCTGAGCGCACATCGCCGGCGGCGAAGATACGGGGGCAACTCGTTTCCAGCAGGTAGGGCTTGCGGTCCTCTGACCAGTGGCATCGCGACAGCGTTTCCGCGTCAAGATCATCACCGGTCAACACGAAGCCGCGTGCGTCTTTCGCAATTTCCTCCGGAACAAAGCTGGTACCGGGCTGGGCGCCGATAAAAATGAAGAGATTGCTGACGTCGGCTCGTCGGGTCTCGCCAGTCTGGTTGTTCTTGACCACGACACCATCCAGACGCGAATCCCCCTCCAGCTTCTCGATTTCGGTATGGCTGTGGAGCGTGACGTTGGGCGATTTCTCGATGCGATCGATCAGATAGGACGACATGCTGTGGGTCAGATCCTTACCGCGAATCCAGATATGCACGTGTCGGGCGCGCGTCGACAGATACATGGCGGCCTGACCGGCTGAATTGCCGCCGCCCACGACGGCGACGTCGCGACCGCGGCACAGTTCGCCCTCCACGTGGCTGGCGCCATAGTGGATTCCCCCGAGTTGGTCGAGGCCCTCAATCTGGGGCTGGCGATAAATGGCGCCGGACGCCAGTACGACCGATCTGGCAAACACGGTGTCACCGCCGTCGATGTGCAGTTTATGGAGTGGCTCGGCGGGCTCGAGCGTCAGCAGCTCGCGGGCCACGGCGATCTTGGCACCGAATTTCTGCGCCTGCAGGTACGCACGCCCCATCAGTCCCTGACCGCTGATGCCCGTGGGGAATCCCATGTAATTCTCGATGCGAGAACTTGAGGCCGCCTGTCCTCCCGGTGCGCAGTTTTCAAGCACCAGTACGGACAGGCCTTCTGATGCGGCGTACACCGCTGCGGTCAGTCCGGCTGGCCCGCTGCCGACCACCGCGACGTCGTAAGTGGTGCCGCAATCGATCTGCACCGTGAAGCCCAGAGCCTCGGCGATGTGCCGGGTCGTGGGACGCTCAAGCACGCGTTCATTGACCACAACGGCGGGCAGTTGCGCTCTTGTCAGCGAATGACGGGTTATGGTGGCGTCCAGTCGCGGCGTAACCGACGCGCCCGTATCGAGGAGATCAAACGGGATACCGTTGCGAGACAAAAAGCTCTCCAGCACCAGACAGTCCGCCTCGCGCTGGTCGCCGATTAACTGCACGTTGGCCAGGCGTTCGGCCACCATGCGCATGCGCCGCAGAATAAAACTGAGCAGGATTTTTTCGCCGAGCTCGGGCTCGGTGGCGATGAGACTGCGCACCGCATCCGGTTGCAGAACAAGTGCGCGGAGTGGCGCGCTTGCACGCCCGGAGACCAGCGCCTGGCCGCCTGACATGGTGACAATTTCACCGATGTAGTGACGGGGGCCGTGGCTTATGATCACGCGCTCACCCTGATCGTCGTTGTGGTGCACGTCGATCTGTCCTTCCAGCACCAGCATGAAGATGGCGATGTCGCCCGCTCGCCACAACAAGTCACCTTCATTAAAGGTCGCTTCTTCACCGTAGCGACGGACGATGTCGATCTCACTGTCGCTTAGGCTGGGATCCAGTTCGTGCATGCGTTGAGCAGCGCCGGCTGCCCACGGCGGCACATCGTGCTCTGCGCGGTCTGTGGATTGCGACAAGTGACACCCCGGTTCGATGTAGGATAGGTCTGCCGAGTGTATCCCATCGCGACCTGTGCAAGAGGCCCTATGAGCTCTGAATTCACTGACCAGCAAGATCTGTTCTGGCGCTACGCCGTGAGTGGTGATGGCACCGGTCGCGCGGTCGATGCTGACGAGGCGATCGGTCCGGATACTGCGTTTGTGTGGGTGCACATCCAGAGCGATGCAAAACGGGCCCGCGAGTGGCTCCTTGCGCGTGGTCTGGACGAGGTGGTTGTCGATACGCTGACCGCGCAGGAAACGCGACCGCGTGCGTTTTCTCACAATAACGGCGTGCTGCTTGTCCTTCGAGGCGTCAATATGAAAGCGGGCGCCGATCCTGAGGACATGGTCGCGTTGAGAATCTGGTTTACAGCTGATCGTGTGGTCACCGCGCGCAAACGTGAACGCGTTCTGCTTTCGATACAGGATGTGCGGGACACAGTAGAGAAGGGGATGCGTACGGGTTCGACGGGGGAGTTCGTTGCTTTGCTTGTCGGGAAAATTGCAGCGCGTATCGGTGAGGTTGTTGACGATCTGGAGGACCGACTGACGCAGATTGAAGATCAGCTGGCCACCGGGCCGGTGGCTGATCTGCGTGGTCAGCTCAGCGAGGTGCGGCGACAGGCTGCCGCGCTAAGGCGGTACTTATCACCGCAGCGCGATGCGCTCGACACGCTGTACAGGACCAAGGGTCTGCTCGCAGAGGAGGACGCCTTCGAGCTCCGTGATCAGGCGGACCGGACAACGCGCTACGTCGAGGATCTGGACCTTGCGCGGGAGCGCGCCTTGGTACTGCAGGAAGAACTTCAAAATCGCGTTGCGGAGCAACAGAACACGCGCATGTATGTGCTCTCTATCGTGTCCGCAATTTTTCTACCGTTGTCTTTTTTGACGGGCGTTTTTGGTATGAACGTCGGTGGTCTACCGGGCGTCGAACAACCGGGGGCGTTTGCGGCGCTGATGGTATCGATGCTGGGAATTGGTGTCGCTGTGTTGGTGTTCATGCGCTGGAAACGCTGGCTCTGATTCCATTGCAAACGACCTAGTACACAACGGTGTGGGCGGTGTCCGGCGTGGATACCCGAAACGTGCCGGTTAGCACGCCTCCAAATTCGACTACTGTGCCCGGTTTCACCAGCGCTCGATCGCCCTCTCGTAAGCGTCGGCCGTCGACGCGGGTAGGGGAGCGGCCGAGCGATTGAATTTCATAACCGTCCGGCCCCATCTCGAGATTGGCGTGCCATCGGCTGATCCGTCGGCTTATGCGCGCGTCAGGGTGAACCAGAACGATGTCGTTCGCCGGCTTACCATCGAGCGTTGCCATGCGCCCCAAGGTCAGTCTGGGTTTAAAACCGATGGGAATCACGACCCCGCTCTCCGCGATCGTAATGTGTGTGGCAAACCGCTCACGATCGCGCCAGTCCAGCTGCAGGATGGTGACATCTTCGCCGAGGCCCTTGAACCGCTGTGGGCCAAGGCGTTTGCACAGCGCCCGCAATGCGCCGGGGAGGGCATGGAAGGCCTCCTCGGTGAGCCGAATCTCATTGGCGTCACCCGAGTCCATAAGGCGGGCGGTGGTATGCACGGACTCACCGGTTACGCGCTCCTGATCGACCAGCGCACGGCCGCAGTGCAGGGCCGCCCTGAGGCTTAGATGACGGTCGGGGGCGATCGACAGATTGTCTTTGGTTACGCGGCGCTGCAAATCGATCAGTAATTTTGCACCGTCCTGCGCGCTATCGGCCATGAGAAACGCGCCATCGCCGGCGGTGTCAATCAATGTAGCGTTGGCGTCTTTCAGGCACTGCGACACCGCATCCTGAAACCGGTCGAGCAACGCACGGCCAGCGACATTGCCGTGGCGTGCGAGGTACGCAGTCGATCCGACAACATCCACAAAAAGGAGGGTGGTGTGTTGCTCGTACTGCCTTTTGAGCGTGCGCGATACCTTGTCGCGTAGTGCCAGCAGTTCGTTGAGTGACATGTCTGCCAGATCGGACGTCGGATCGGTGGTGGTTGGGTCGGTCATTTGGGCGCTCGTGCGACGTTGGGGCCACCCCACGCCGCCGCGAGACGCGATCAGTTTGCGGGCGGGTTCTCCCAACCTTGTTGTAAATAGCGACATCGACATTGAAATCACCGCATCTTGGCGCAAAAAAGCAGCACGATTAGATAGTGCGCTTTACTGGCTGCGCGTCCCAGCGGATGGTTGAGGTCACCGAGTCCGACTACTGCGCAGCGCGCGTGACACCTGTTTCAATGAACAGCGCGATCAAAACTGATTACACTGCGGCGTCTCGAAAAAACGGATCATTCGAATATGCTATTTGATTATCTACGCACGTCGCGGATTGTGGCGGTGCTACTGGTCGTTTCGGCCATCACGCAGGCGATCTACACCGCGCTATACGTGTCTGACGCCGAGGTGCCGCGACAGCTCCTGTGGGGAACCGAAGGTGTTCTGTTTACGTTGATAGCGGCATTCGCCGGCTCTGCGTTGGCCCAATCCCGGACGCATTCTCTGGCCTGGTCTGCCATCACGGCGGCTGCGATTTTAAATGTGGTTCAGGTGGGCGTTGGCCTCACCATGTTCGGACCATTTTTTGAAGCGGCAGGGAATGTTGACGGTGTCAGACCCGCTGCGAGTGCGGTCGTGGCGTTCTCGTTTATGGTGTACAACGCCGCGAAAGTTTTGCTCGCGTTGGCGCTGATGTCGTTTGGCCTGTCGGGTTTACGTACGGGCGCCCGGGCCTTGGGAGGAATCAGTGGCGCGGTCGGCGCCGTTGCGTTGGTGGCCAACGCAGCATCGATGTCGGCGGGACGCAAGGTGTTTGGTGATCTGCCGCTCGCCGGTGGATCTGGTGTAGTCGCAACGGTTCTGTTAGCCGTCTGCCTGGTGTCCGATCTCAATGCCCAGTCGGAAAAACTGTGACCAAGCCACTCACTGCATTACGGCGATCGCACGGCATTGGCCATACTGGCAGGCGTGTCGCTGCCGATGGGCAGGTGAAACTTCGAAAGCCGCAGTTTTGATGCTTCGCTGGGTCTCTTGTGGTTGCACGATGCTGATCGGCGGTAGCGGATTGAATGATCGCAGCGCGGACTGGGTTGTTGGGGCGGGGATCGGTTACCGCTTCTAGCTCTCAAGCTAATTTAACATAATATATATTATGCGCATATTGGGATTGCGGGTGAGCTTTGTTCGCGGACTCCTGCCGGCAATTGTGTACGTCCTGGTGACGATACGGACGATTTCCGCACTCAACTCCGTACGTTCGTAGTTCAAATGCGTACAACGCGTGAATTCCCGGAGTTCAAACACGAACAAGGTGTGAATTCATGCCGACCAATCCTTAGCCAAATACTCCGTCTCGGATCCGTACGAGGCCGATTTCGATATTGCGTAGGCGTTTCACGCTTCCAGCCTAGCCAAAAAGCGCGGTCAAAGTTCCAAAGGTCTCGGATGATCACAAATCGATTCGCGCCAATCCGCCACGCGTTCCTCCACCTTGCCTCGGTT
>JBCCMA010000157.1:0-7775 GCA_039026595.1 Pseudomonadota bacterium | reverse complement strand
AACGCACCCACGGGTTTGGTTTCGTCGCGCAGGCCCGAACGCGCCATCTTGATCGCTGACGCCAGCGATTCGACGGCCGGATCCTGGCCAAAAATAACCAGCTTCAGATCGCGCTCCAGGTTGCGCAGAACATCGCGGTCCGACGTGGACACCGACTTTGGCGGGATGCGCGCAATCTTTGCCACCACCGCTTCGATGTCGTCCACATCCACGCGGTCGCGAACTTCCGTTTCCGGACGCAGCCGCACATTGGCACCCGCTTCGTCGATGACGTCGATGGCCTTATCAGGCAGTTGACGGTCGTTGATGTGGCGCGCCGCCAGTTCGGTGGCGGTGCGAAGGGCATCATCGGTGTAGGTGACGCCGTGGTGTTCTTCAAAACGCTCGCGCAGACCCATCAAAATCTCGATCGTCTCGTCGATCGACGGCTCCACCACCTCGACCTTACGGAAACGCCGGGCCAGGGCGTGGTCTTTCTCGAAAATCCCGCGATACTCTTGAAACGTCGTGGAGCCAATGCAGCGCAGCTCGCCGCTCGATAGCACGGGCTTGATCAGGTTCGAGGCGTCCATCACCCCGCCCGACGCCGCGCCGGCGCCGATCACGGTATGGATTTCGTCGATGAACAGAATGGCGCCCTCCTGCTTGCGCAGCTCGGCGAGCAGGCCCTTGAGGCGCTTCTCGAAGTCGCCTCGGTATTTTGTGCCAGCGATCAACGTGCCCATGTCCAGAGAATAAATCGTGCTGGTGCGCAGCACGTCAGGCACGTCGCCCTCGTAGATCTTGCGCGCCAGACCTTCGGCCAGCGCGGTCTTGCCCACACCGGCGTCGCCCACATAAAGCGGATTGTTCTTACGCCGCCGGCATAGGATTTCGATCGTCCGTTCGATCTCGGTATCCCGTCCGATCAGCGGATCAATCTTGCCCTCAGCGGCGCGTTCATTGAGGTTGGTCGCGTACTGTTCGAGCGGCCCGGCCTCAGCCTCCGGCTCGCTGGCCTCTCCGGTCGCGGTGTTTGCGTCGCTTGACTTCGCGCCGTCGGACGCCTTGGACAGGCCGTGCGAAATGTAATTGACGACGTCAAGCCGCACCACGTCCTGCATCGACAACAGGTAGGCCGCGTGCGACTGCTTTTCGCCGAAAATGGCGACCAGCACGTTGGTCGCGTGCACTTTGTCCTTACCGCTGCTCTGGATATGGAACACAGCGCGTTGCAAAACGCGCTGGAATCCGAGCGTCGGCTGCACTTCACGCTCCTGGTCCTCGGCAAGCTGCGGTGTCGTCTCGTTGACGAAATCAGTGAGGTCGCGCTTGAGCTTATCGATGTCGGCACCGCAGGCCTTGAGCACCTCAATCACCTGAGGCACGTCGACCAGCGCGAGCAGCAGGTGCTCGACGGTCATGAATTCGTGCCGTTTTTCACGCGCCGCGCTGAAGGCGTCGTTGAGGCACAGTTCCAGTTCGTTACTCAGCATGCTTATGACTCTTCCATCGTGCACAGCAGCGGATGTTGGTGCTGCTGCGCGTAACCATTGACCTGGGCGACTTTCGTCTCGGCGATCTCATAGGTGTAGACCCCACACACACCCTGCCCTTGAGTGTGCACCTGAAGCATGACGCGCGTCGCAGTTTCGCGATCCATCGAAAAAATTCTCTCCAGAACCTCCACAACGAACTCCATCGGCGTGTAGTCGTCGTTCAGCAATATGACTTTGTACAGCGGCGGCTTTTTTAACTTCGGCCGCGCCTCCTCGACTACGAGGGCAAAGTCGTTTTGTTCGTGATCATCAGTCATTGCGGTCCGGTGGGTCGCGATCCGGGAAAATCAAGGTTCGGGATCAGTCTATATGGGTCGTCGCTCCCGAACTACAAGTGCACAACGTCACTTGGCCGCGTAACTCACCACCCCGTCCCAGCCCACGTCCGGCGGCGCTGTGCGGTAGTGTGCGATGCGATCCAGATACATCGAAAATACACGTTTGTCTGGAAACAGTTGTTTCAGCTTGAAAAAGCCAGCTTCCGCGCGATCCCAGTCGCCGGCGCGCAGCGCCGCCAGCGCGGCGGTGTGTTCCGCCAACATGCGAATCTCCCCCGGACCGAGCGCATCACGCGGTCCGATCGGCTCGTAAATGGCCACCGGCTGATCCTTGCCCTTCACGCGCACGCGATCGAGTTCCAGAAACGCATGGTCCGGGACCAGTTCGTAGGTGCGCTCGCCGACGATGACGCAGCTGTCGTATTTACGGGTGAGGCCCTCGAGCCGCGCCCCAAGGTTGACTGCATCGCCGAGCACCGTATAGGCGCGTCGGAACCGAGAGCCCATATCGCCCACGCGCATGTCGCCGGAGTTAATCCCGATCCCGACTCTGAGCCTCGGCCAGCCGCGCGCGGCAAAATCGTCCGCCAGCGCATCCAGAGCAGCCTGCATGCGCGTTGCCGCCACCACGGCGTGGCGCGCGTGATCGGCATCCCGGATCGGCGCTCCCCAGAACGCCATGACAGCGTCGCCCATGTATTTGTCGATCGTGCCGCGCTCGGCGTGGATAACCTCGGTCATCGCCGTCAGAAATTCATTCATCAGTTGGCTGAGCTCACGCGGTGGCATGGACTCCGAGATACTCGTGAAACCCCGAATGTCGCTGAACAGCACGGTCAACTCTCGGCTCTCACTTTCCATCGTGAAGGCCCCGCTGCGATTGTCCATTTCATCGACCAGTTCCGGGGGGACGTACTGTCCGAAAGCGTGGGAAAGGCGTCGCCGGCCGCGCGTTTCGGTCACATAGCCGAGGATCATGTGCGCGAGATACAGAGTGAATGCGAACACGAGCAATGCCGCGAGCGGCAGGACAAAGTTGTAGCGCGTCCAGATGTGCAGATTGGCGAAGATCAGCGCGTTGATCAGAAGGATGGTCGACAGGGTCGCGGTCACCACCGGCAGCCGGGTCAAGACGATCGTCATGATGCCCGCCACCGCCGCGAGCATGAGCAGCTCGATGCCACGGGCGTACCTCGGGTGATGCTTGATACGCTCGTCAAGGATGCCCGAGACAATGTTCGCCTGGACTTCCACACCGTGAAAGGCCGCGCCCACCGGGGTCACCCGCGCATCCCGCAGCCCCGCGGCACTGGTCCCGATCAAAATAATCTTGTCCGCGAGCACATGTCCCGGCGCCGTGCCGTCCAGCACCTGTGCCGCGGAAACGTAGGGAAAGTGAAACTGCGGCCCGCGGTAGGGCACGAGCACAGAAGCGGCCTCATCGACCGGAATTCGACGTTCCCCGAGGGTCAGCCATTCGATATTCAGGCCGTCGCGCGCAACGTCATCGCCGCCGTGAAAATGAAAGCCGAGTGGTGGAGCATCGAGCGCCTGACGGGTCACCGCCAACGCCAGCGATTCGTAGAGATCGCCCTGATACGACTGCAGAAGCGGCACCCGTCGAAATGTCCCGTCCGGGTCGATCAAAGGGTTGTCAATAAACCCGCCGCCGCCGGCGGACTCCACAAGACGAGTGAGCGAGCCGGTGTAGGCGCGCGGGGTCGGGTAATCGAGCGTGGTGCCGTGCTCGGCCTGGGTCAGAATCGGAGGGGGCAAGGCGTTGGCCGAGTCGAACGCGTCGCTCTGGCGAAACACATACCCAAGGACGGTCGGACGATCGGCAAGCGACTCGGCCAGCGCACGGTCGTAGTCCAGATCCGGCGCCATGGCGGTCAGTGCGTCTGTGAATTCCGGCACCTCGGCGAGCGTGTCGGCGGCGAGCCGCTCCAGGGTCTGTAGCCCGGACGAGGTGTCCGCTTCGGGAAACAGAACGTCGAAGCCGACAACACGGACCTGGTAGCGATCGAACAGCTGGTCAACCAGATCCGCCACTTTGCGGCGGGGCCATGGCCAGTGCCCGACCTTGCGCATACTGCTCTCATCGATATCCACGATGACGATGCGGTCGTCCACTGTGTTGGGGAGGGTCAGCAGGAGGCGGGCGTCGTAGGCGACCGATTCGAGGTCATCAAGGAACCCGAGGCGCGCAATTCCGCTGATGTGGAGATAAAAGGGAACGAAAACGGCTGCCGTGATGACAAACCGAAACAGGTGCCGTGCGCGCATGCGTCACGTGAAAGGTGGATGACCATCCATATTCTGTGAAGTGTAGCCCGCCGACCTCGGCCAAAAGTGTGCGACACCGCACATTTTCGCGCCAGTTCAAGGCCTTGTAGCCGGATGGAGCCACAACGTATGATGGGCCGCCGCCGCGATGTCGAGTGCGCGGTTTGGCCGGCGGATCACCAGAAAAATTATGGACATAGCCAAACCTTTCAAGGACGCCATGGCGTCGCCGGAAAACGCCATTCTCGCCGCCAATCGGGTCGCGCCGCCTGTCGTGAATCTCCTGCTGGTGCTGGCGATTGGTTGGCTGTTGGCTCGGCTCACATTACTACTATTGCCGCAGCCGGATTCCGGGCCGCCGCCTCCCGGAGCGCGGCCAGCCGTCGCCGCCCAGCAGCCCGACCGCAACGACATCAATACGCAAGCGATTGTGCAAAGGCACTTGTTTGGCGTCGCGCCGAAAGTCGCCGATCCGGACGCGCAGCAGCGCAGAGACGATGACGGACCGCTTCAGGACACCAATCTCCGTCTGACCTTGCTCGGCACGCTCGCTGCGGGCGACACCGATAAATCGCTCGCCATTATTGAGGCGGGCAACGACGCCAAGGTGTACGCGATCGGAGATTCGATCCAGTCGGGCGTCACGCTGGACCGCGTTATGGCCAAGCAGGTCATCATCGTGAATCGCGGGAAGCGTGAGACGCTGCCTCTGCCACGCGAAAATGAGAATGGCGGGGCCACCGCCCGGCGCACCACGCGCACCGCATCGAGCCGGTCCATATCGCGCAATTCACCGGCCCGACAGCCCGTGCGTCAAGTCCAGTCGCTGAGCGCCAGCAGCATCAGCGATCTGATTCGGCCGCAGCCGGTTTTCGCCAACGGCAAGCAGCGCGGCTACCGGGTGTATCCAGGGCGCCAGCGCGACCAGTTCACCGCGCTCGGCCTGAAGGCGGGCGATCTGGTCACCGAGATCAACGGCACCCCACTCGACGACCCGGCGCGCGGACGCGACGTGTTCTCATCGTTGGCCTCGGCCAGTCAGATTTCTGTGACGATCGAGCGCAACGGCTCGCCCGTCAGTCTCGTTCTTGATACCACCCAACTCAACCTGAACGGTCAGTAGTCCGTTCCGCTCGCCACATCGGGCCCGAACCTGGAATGAAAATAATGATTCGACTTTTGCGCCGTGCTGCCCTCCTCGTCGCGGTCACCAGCCTGTTCATCGCGCCGCCGAGTCTGGCCCAGGATAGCGATCAGGAGATCACGCCCAACTTTAAGGACGTGGATATTCGCCAGGTCATCGAGGCGGTCAGCGACGTGACCGGCAAGAGCTTTCTGATCGACGCACGCGTAAAAGGCAACGTCACAATGATTTCCGAAACCGGCATGTCGCCGGAGGATTTCTACCAGACGTTCCTGTCCATTCTGCAGATCTACGGGTTTGTTGCCGTGCCGACGGGCAACGTGGTGAAGGTAATTCCGGATACCAACGCTCGGCAGTTTCCGGTACCCACCGGCAGTAACCTTGGCCTGCGCGGCGATGACATCGTCACCGAGGTGATTCGGGTGGAGAACGTCGGAGCCGCACAGCTCGTGCCGATTCTCCGGCCACTGGTCCCGCAGTACGGACACCTGGCGGCCCATCCCGCGTCCAACATGCTGATCCTCGCCGACCGCGCCGCCAATGTGAAACGCCTGAAGCGCATCATCCAACGCATCGATCAGTCCTCGGATGACGACATCGAAGTGATCCGAATGGAAAACGCGTCGGCCACCGAAATCGTGCGCATCATTCAGACCCTGAGTCAGTCCGGCGCCCGCAACGACGGAGCAGCAACGCCGCTTGGCCTCGTGGCCGACGAACGGACCAACAGCGTGCTGTTGAGCGGCGAGCGCAGCCAGCGTCTGCGATTCCGGACTCTGATCGCGCATCTCGACGAGCCGATCGGTGACGACGGCGACACACAGGTTATCTACCTTCGGTATGCCAATGCGGAAGACCTTGCGACCAAACTCAACGAGCAGGTGCGTGGCGTGGCGCAGGGCGGACCGACGGGCGGTGCCGGCGGCGCCTCCTCACCGGCCGGCCAGCTGGGCGCCAACGGCGTCGTGATCTGGTCCGACGCAGACACCAATGCGCTGATCATCACCGCCCCACCAAAGATCATGCGCAACCTCCGCTCGGTGATTAACAAGATCGACATACGACGCGCACAGGTTCACGTCGAAGCGATGCTCGTGGAGGTGATCGGCGACGATGACGCCAATCTCGGCATCACGTGGCTGTTGGACGGTCGCGACAAGGGCCCGGCCATCGCTGCGACGGATTTCGGCCAGTCCACCCCCAGCACCGTTTCGGCCGCCGCCGCGGCGCTAAGCGCCGACACCATTAACCCGGCAACACTGGCCGGCGTTTTTTCGCCCGGCATCACGGTGGGTGTCGGGCGGTTCCGGGATGAAGGTACGAATTTCGGCGCCATCCTCAACGCGCTGTCGTCCAACAACGTGACCAACGTGCTGTCCACGCCGTCCATCGTCACCATGGACAATGAAGAGGCCGAGGTGAACATCGGTGAAGAGGTCCCGTTCCTCACCGGGAGCTTCTCCAATGCCGGCGGTAACGTGGGCGGCGGCGTGAACCCGTTCCAGACGATTCAACGGGAAGACGTCGGGATCAAACTCAAGATCACACCGCAAATCAACAACGGCGACGCGGTCATCATGAACATCGAACTGGAAGCGTCCAGCGTCAATGAAGTCACGGGCAACGCGGTCGATTTGCGGACCAGCCAACGTCAGTTCACGCAGCGCGTCATCGTTGATGACGGCGGCGTCCTGATCCTTGGCGGCCTGATCGACGACCAGGTGGTGGAAAACGAGTCACGCGTACCGCTGCTGTCGAGCATTCCCATTCTCGGCAACGCGTTCCGCACCAGAAGCACCAATGTCGACAAGCGCAATTTAATGGTGTTCATCCGCCCCAAGATCATTCGCGACGGTATTCAGGCCAGCATCGAAACCGGCGCCAAGTACAACTACATTCGCGACATTCAGCTTGGTAATGACGCCGACGTTCAGCTGATGCCGAGCCAGCCCAGACCGGTCATACCTACGCTTGAGGATGCCCAGCAGCGCGGCTTTGTCTTCGATCGCGACATCCCCGGCGCCATCGACCTGCGTGGGATGGGCGACGAGCTGGTACCGGAGGACGCCACCGACGGCGACACCGGCATGACCGAAGACGAGGCGCCCTGACCGTGGCCGCCAGCGAAAACGAGCTCGCCGCGCAGAATGACGCGCTCGCGCCCGATCCGGATGCCGCGATCGAAACGGATGACCAGCCAAAGGTGTCGTTCACGTTTGCCCGCCGCAACGGTCTGTTTATTGAAGACTATGCCGACGGTCGCGCACTCGTGGTGTGCCGCCCGGGATTGAGTCACCACGCCCTCGCCGAGGTGCGCCGCTTCGCGGGCATGCCGCTGCGGCTGAAGCGCGTCGACGCCGACAATTTCAGCAGCCTTCTGCAGGCGGCATACGAAGGCGGGTCCAACCGCGCCATGGAAATGGTGGAAGGGCTCGACGACGGCGATACGGATCTTTTCACCGTCGCGCAGGCGTTGCCCGAGCCCTCTGACCTGCTCGAGAGTGACGATGACGCGCCCATCATCCGGTT
>JBCCMA010000156.1:0-7970 GCA_039026595.1 Pseudomonadota bacterium | reverse complement strand
CGCAAAAATCGCCGGGCCAGCTGTTTACTGCTGTCTCCGGTGAGTGTATTGAGCAAACCATACAGAATCTGATCCCGACAAGGTAAAAGATCCATCGTTTGCGCAATTGTAAAAGTTCCTATCGCTTGACCTTCTGCTCGATTGCTTTGACAGTCGCTTTGGCTTGTTCACTGACATGAGCGTTTTCAATCGCCTTCTTTGCAAGTTCCAACCCAGGCTTGCTGGGATGAATCTTCAGGACATCCAGAATCAGCGTGCGACTTGGAATCGGGTGCTCGTAACGAGCGGCTTCGCGCGATGACTCAGGGTCTCGCTCGCGCCAGTGTTTTTTCTTCGGCATAGGGTCTCATCGGGGCCGGTGGGAACGCCCCGGCGCGCGTTGACAATAGCAAGGTGTGTGGATAAAGTCCGCCCCTCGCCGTGCCCAGGTGGCGGAATTGGTAGACGCGCTGGCTTCAGGTGCCAGTGGGGGCAACCCCGTGGAGGTTCAAGTCCTCTCCTGGGCACCACGGTGACTTAACTGACTTAATCGCTTCGAGGTCTCAGCTCGAGAGCGGCGACTCAAGCACAATCGTGTGCGCCCGATCCGGGCCTGTGGATACCAACGCAATCGGCACCCCGGTCACCTCCGCCATCCGATCAAGATAGAGCTTTGCGTTGTCGGGCAACGCAGCGTAGTCGGTGATGCCGACGGTCGATTCCTTCCATCCCGGCAAATCCTCGTACACCGCTTCGCACTCGTCATACTGGTAGCTTGCCAGTGGCGGCGCGTCGATTAATCGACCATCGATGCGATAGCCCGTGCAGATACGAAGAGTGTCCAGCCCGTCAAGTACATCGAGTTTGGTCACCGCCAGTCCGCTGATCGAGTTGTTCAGGACCGACCGTTTCAGCGCGACGGCGTCAAACCAGCCGCAGCGGCGCGGACGTCCTGTCGTGGCGCCGACCTCCGCGCCCACGCGCGCCAAGTGCGCGCCCATTTCATCGAACAACTCCGTGGGGAATGGACCGGCGCCGACCCGCGTGGTGTACGCCTTTACGATACCGAGGACATAGTTGAGATTGCGCGGCCCCAGACCCGTGCCCGTGGCGGCGCCGCCGGCGGTGGTGTTCGAAGACGTGACATACGGATAGGTACCGTGATCAATGTCGAGCAGCGCACCCTGTGCACCCTCGAACAGAATCGACTCGCCCTGCTCGCTCAGACGGCCCAGATGGCCGGTCACATCCACAACCATCGGCGCAATGCGCTCGCCATAGGCCATCCAGTCGTCAAGCACCGCCTGAAAGTCAACCGGCTCCGAACGGAAGTAGTGCTTCAGGACAAAGTTGTGATAATCGAGAACCTCACCAAGGCGCGCTGCGAAACGCTCACGGTGGAACAGGTCGATCACCCGCACGGCCCGACGCGCCACTTTGTCCTCATAGGCCGGCCCGATCCCCCGGCCTGTCGTCCCGATCGCGTTCGAGCCGCGCGCACGCTCGCGCGCCTGATCGAGCGCCACATGCGATGGCAGAATCAGCGGGCAGTTGGCGCTCACATACAAATTGGATGCCGCGTCGATGCCCTGGGTTTTAAGCCCGTCCATTTCCTCGAATAAATCGGGGAGCGAGAGAACGACACCATTGGCGATATAGCATCGCTTACTGCCGTGCATGATGCCCGATGGAATCAGATGGAGGACCGTTTTTTTGCCGTCGATCACCAGCGTATGACCGGCGTTGTGGCCACCCTGAAAACGTACGACCGCCCCCACTTTTTCAGTGAGCAAGTCAACGATCTTGCCCTTGCCTTCGTCGCCCCACTGGGTACCGATGACGATGACGTTGTTACCCACGCCCGATGACCTGCAAGAGCACAATTCCACCACCGACACACACCAAACCGACCGTGCGCAGTCCGCGCTCGGACAGACTCAGCATCTGCGCGTAAACGCGTCTGGCCAGGCTCGGGCTGGCGAACGGCATCAATCCTTCAAAAATCAGACACAGCGCAAGAGCGCTGCCGAGCAACGTCATGTCCATCGCACAACGCCGTTAAGGACTGCGCGGGGCGTTAAGGTAGCGGAAGAACTCGCTGTCGGGTTGCAGCACCAGCACGTCGCTTCCGTTTCTGAACGACTCGCGGTAGGCCTGCATGCTGCGGAAAAACGCGTAGAACTCAGGATCACGCTCATACGCTTCCGCATAAATTTCGGCGGCCGCAGCATCGCCGTCACCGCGGGTCTGTTCTGACACCTTTCGTGCATTGGCGATGGTCACAGTACGCTCCTTGTCGGCCTCGGCGCGGATTAGTTCCGCGTCCCCGATACCGGTTGCGCGCCGTTCGTTCGCCACACGAACACGCTCCTGTCGCATGCGGTTGTACACCGTGGTGCTCACATCCTCCGACAGGTCGATGCGCTTAATGCGCACGTCGGTAATTGTGGCCCCGTACTCCATAGCCAGTTCGTTCGCGTTCTCAGTGATGGACTGCATGACGTCGGAGCGTTCGACAGACACGACATCCGACAGCTGGCGACTCGCAAAATCGTCTTTCAGTCCAGCCTCAATAATTGGCAGCAAGCGCTCGGTCGCGACGCGCTCATCGCCGCCGGTCGCGCGGTAAAACTTGCCCGGATCGTCGATCTTCCATTTCACGAGGAAGTCCACGAAGACCTTTTCTTTCTGCTCGGTCAGAAACTCCGACGGCCGCTTGTCGACGGTCAGAATCCGCTTATCCAGCTTGAGGACATTCTCGTAGAACATCTTGAAGTGCAGGCCGGGTTCGTAGTCGTCGCGTTTGATCTCGCGGAACTTGAATCGAATCGCATGTTCGGTTTCGCTGACGGTGAAGACGCTCATCGATCCCAGCGCCAGCGCGACCAACAGGACGCCGCCAATAATCTTGCTTTGCATGATGTTATCGCTCCCGTGAGCGGCGACGCGCGTTTTCACGCACCCGCGATGTGGTGTTGTTCGGCACGCTGTTCACCTGCGGCTGGACGCCCGTTGTTTGCGGCGTCGCTGCACGCCGTGACTCATTAATCAACTTGTCGACCGGCAGATAAAGCAGGTTACCGCTGCCCTCGCCACTGTCCATCAGGACCTTCGACGAATCGCCGTACACTTGCTCAATCGTCTCGAGGTACAACCGTTGCCGCGTGACTTCAGGCGCCTTCTCATACTCGGTCAACAGCTTCTTGAAGCGATCCGCCTCACCGCGCGCATCGGCCACAATTCCGTCGCGGTAGGCTTCGGCATCCTGAATCAACCGCTGCGCCTCACCTCGGGCTTTTGGCAAAATGTCGTTACGATACGCCTGCGCTTCGAGGATGAATCGTTCCTGGTCGCGGCTCGCTTTGATCACGTCCTGCACCGCGTCCTGCACCGGCTGCGGGAATTCCGTTTCGTTCAGGTTGACCTTAATGACCTTGATGCCCGTCTCGTAGATATTGAGGATCCGCTGGATTTCCGCGAGGGTTTCGGTGGCCACGTCGTTACGGTTCGTGGTCTGGATGTCTTCCATGTTGTAGGCACCCGCGACCGCGCGGATTGCGGCCTCGGCGACCTCTTGCAGAGACTCGTCGGGGTCGCGAACGTTAAAGACGAAGTTGGTCGGGTTTTCGTGGCGGTACTGGACGTTGATATCGATGTCGATGATATTGGCGTCCAGCGTTAGCATCGAGCTCCGGTGATTGTACTCCTGCACCTTGTCGGTGTTCACCGTGACGATCTGGTCTACGACGGGCGGGTTCCACCGCAGACCCGCTCCTTTGGTCTCATGGAATTCACCGAACCGCTGCACCACCGCGCTCGAACCGGCGTCCACCATGTAGAAGCCCGACGCCACGTAGATCAACGCCAGGATAAAGCCCGCGAAGGCAATCACAGGACCGCTTCCGCCGCCGTCCTTGCCCCCGAACGCGCCACCAAGCCGCCGGTTGAGATTACGCACAATTCGATCGAGCTCCGGCGCACGCTGGCTGCCGTTGCCCCAGGGATTCTTGTCTTTGTCTGGTTCGTTCCAGGCCATGATCCGGTGTGGTCCTCTGTCAGAGTCGAGTAGATTGGGTGATGCGTCGGCGCAGTGCAATACCTTCGCGGCGTTCCAGACGGGCCAGATCGCGGTCGTCGACATCGAGATCCAGCCGCCAGCCGCCGTCATCGCCCGGCGTTTCGTGGCGAACGGCCGCCGCATCGTAGAGCCGCGCCCGCACTCTACCTTCGCCGGGTCCCAGTGAAAGGATGCCGCGCTGTCTCTTTCCGGCCACGCGCGCCTCGATGAGCTGAAGAAGCGCATCGACACCTTCGCCCGTCACGGCCGATACGCACGCACTGCCCGCACCGTCTGGCAACGCTTCCCGGCTCTCAGCGGTCAACCGGTCGATCTTGTTGTACACCTTCACGCGAGGCACCTCGCCTGCGCCGATCTGCGCGAGTACATCGTCCACTTCCGCCGTGTGCTCCGCCCGCTCCGGGTCCGACACGTCGATGACGTGGAGCAGTAGCGCCGCCTGCGTGGTCTCCTGCAGGGTCGAGCGAAAGGCGGCGACCAGCTCGTGGGGCAGGTCGCGGACAAAACCGACCGTGTCCGCGGCGATGGCCTGCACGCCGCGCGGAAGATCGAGCCGCCTCAACGTCGGGTCGAGGGTGGCGAAGAGCTGGTCCTGTACATAGGCGTCGGCGCCCGTCAGCGTGTTGAAAAGTGTTGATTTGCCCGCGTTGGTATATCCGACCAGCGAGACGACGGGACGTTCCGCCCGGCGCCGGAACCGCCGACCTTGAGCACGCTGACGGTCGAGTTTTTCGAGTCGCGTCTCCAGTGCCTTGATGCGACCGCCGATCAGACGACGGTCGAGCTCGAGCTGGGTCTCACCCGGCCCCCGCAGGCCGATACCACCTTTCTGCCGCTCGAGGTGAGTCCAGCCGCGGACCAGCCGTGTTGACAGATGCCGTAGTTGGGCAAGCTCCACCTGCAGTTTGCCCTCAAAGCTGCGCGCGCGCTGCGAAAAGATGTCGAGAATCAGGCCCGCGCGGTCGATCACCCGGCACTGAAGCAGCTTCTCAAGGTTGCGTTCCTGACTCGGGGAGATGGCGTGGTTGAACATGACGAGCCCGGCGTCGTGCGTCGCCACCAGCGCACGTATCTCGTCGGCTTTGCCCCGCCCCACGAAGTAGCGCGGTTCGGGCGCGCCGCGGGAACCACTAACGGTAGCGAGGACCGACGCACCCGAAGAATGCGCCAGCTCCCGAAACTCATTGGTGTCGCGCTCGAGGGGTCTTTGACCGATGCCGATGTGAACGAGCACCGCCCGGTCACTCGAACTGTGGCGATCAAACAATCAAACGCGCTCCCGCTTCGGCAGTGGCCTCAGCTCTCGCTGGGGGCCGCCCCGTCGGCGTCCGGCACCGGAAGACGCACGTTGCGCGCCGGCACCACGGTTGAGATGGCGTGCTTGTACACCATCTGACTCACACTGTTTTTCAACAGCACCACAAACTGGTCAAACGAATCGATCTGGCCCTGCAATTTGATTCCGTTAACCAGATAAATGGAAACAGGCACCTTATCGCGACGCAATGCGTTGAGAAAAGGGTCCTGCAGGGATTGCCCCTTGGCCATTCGGCTCTCCTTTTTATACTGATCTTTGTAGTCTTGTCAGGAGCTTGCGCTCCCTCGTCCGCGAATTACTGCAACTCTCTTCCGTAAGACGTTCTACAGCAGTCAGATGGTATCACAGGGGATGGACTGCGACACCAGAAGCGTCAAGACGTCTCAACACCTCCGGGATGGGGTCATTTCGATCCGGATCAACCCGTTCAACATCCGACTCGCGTCGCAGCCAGGTCAGCTGTCGTCGCGCCAGTCGACGTGTCGCGGTAATGGCATCCTCGCGTGCCTGGTCGAATGACAGCTCACCGCGCAGGTGGGCCGCAATCTGCCGGTAACCCACCGCGCGCAGGCACGGCGTGTTTGTGTCGAGGTCGTACCGCGACAGCAAGCCCGCCACTTCCTCAATGAACCCGCTGTCGAGCATGAGATCGAATCGCGCCTCGATCCGCGCGTGCAAGGCAGCGCGATCCCCCGGGATCAGCGCCACGCGCACTACGCGCCCGGGCAGCGGAGTGGCGGCGCGCGTCTGCCACTCGGAAATCGGACGCCCGCTGAGCGCGTGAACTTCGAGCGCGCGCTGAATTCGTTGGGCGTCATTTACATGAATGCGCTCTGCGGCCGCGGGATCCACTTCGGCCAGGCGCCGGTGAAGCGCCGGCCAGCCGAGGTCAGCCGCCTCGGCGTCCAACCGGGCACGCAGGGACGCGTCCGCCGAGGGTAACGGATCAATGCCATTCAAAAGCGCGCGAAAATACAACATGGTGCCGCCGGCCAGAAGCGCGGGCCGGCCGCGCGAGTGAACGCGCTCAATTTCGGCCAACGCATCGCGGCGAAACTGTCCGGCCGAGTACACCTCCCCGGGGTCGACCAGATCGATCAAGCGATGCGGTGCGGCCGCTAACTCATCGCGCGTTGGTTTCGCCGTGCCGATGTCCATCGCGCGATACACCATGGCGGAATCGACGCTGATGACCGGTGTGTCAAGACGCTGGCATAGCGCACTTGCCAGCGCCGTTTTGCCGCACGCCGTTGGCCCCATGATGGCGATGAGGGTGGCCGCCACGACTACTGCCCGCGCAAAAACAGACGATCCAGTTCCGGAAGGCTCAGTGCGGTCCACGTTGGTCGACCATGGTTGCACTGGTCGGCGCGCGGCGTAATTTCCATTTGCCGCAACAATGCGTTCATCTCGTCGAGCGTGAGGGCGCGGTTTGCCCGGATCGAGCCATGGCACGCCATCGTCGCGAGTAACTCGTCGATACGCCTCTCGATCCGGTGACTGCCACCGAGTTCGACCACATCACCCAGAACATCCCGAACCAGCGTCTCGACGTCCACATCCACGAGTAACTCGGGCACGGCGCGAATGTCGACTGAATCGGGACCCGTGCGGTCAAGATCAAATCCGATCGCACGCAGCCCGTCGCGGACCGCATCAACGATATCCGCCTCGGCCGGCGCCACGCTCAGGCCATGTGGAATCAACAGCGGCTGACTGGCGATATTGCCATCGCCGTACTGCGCCTTGAGCGCCTCGTAGGTGATTCGCTCGTGGGCGGCGTGCATATCCACCAGAACGAGTCCCGCCCGGTTCTGCGCCACCACGTAGATCTGGTGCAACTGTGCGATGGCCGTGCCAAGCGGTTGATCGCCATCGTCCACGGCCTCATCGGGCATCATTGGGGCGCGCGCGTGCGCATGCGCCTCGCCTGCCTCTGGTGTGGGCGTCAATAGGCGATGGTACGCCGCGCGCGCCTCTTCGGCGCCGCCCTGTCGATCGTACAAGCCAAGACCGCCCGGCGCAGGGCGCAATGGCATGCGCGCGTCGCCACCACCCGCGGCGCCGCTAGGCGTCGAGAAGGCTGGCGCATCCAGCGCGGTGGGTACCGGGTGTTCGGCGGCCGTACTGGCCAGCACGCGTTCAACGCTGCGATGGACAAAATCATGCACCGTGCGCCCGTCGCGAAAACGCACCTCCGTCTTGGCGGGATGCGCGTTCACGTCCACGCGCGAGGCATCGATTCCAAGAAACAAAACATAGGCCGGATGCCGCCCGTGGAAGAGCACATCCTGATAACCAAGTCGTACTGCGTGGGCGATCAGTTTGTCGCGGATCATGCGCCGATTCAGATAAAAATACTGGCGGTCAGCACTGGCTCTTGAATACGTCGGCAAGGCCAGCCAACCGCGCAGGTCCAGACCCGCCGCGCTGTGCTCGATATATAGAGACGAGCTGACGAACTCCCCCCCGAGCAGAGTGGCCACGCGTCGTTCCTGTGCTTCCCGCTCCCGAGCGACCGGACGATCGCACACGGCCTTGCCGGTGTGGGTCAGCGAGAACGCGCCATCAAGGTGAGTGAGCGCACGGCGGGTG
>JBCCMA010000155.1:0-7986 GCA_039026595.1 Pseudomonadota bacterium | reverse complement strand
GTCGCCAGCGCGATCGCCGCAACGGCAAGGTAGCCGAGGATGACCTCGTTTCGAAAGCTGAGTACGCGCACCTGTTGTCGAGTAAGACGCAATGCCTCCAGACGGAACGCGGCGGCCACATTGCCGGCGATCGCGCGCGGCAGGAAATGAAACAGCGACTGTCCAAATCGAGCCGAGGATCGGTCTTCGGGTGTGGAAACATGGCGGTGGTGACCGTAGATATGCTCGATGCGAAAGCCCGGGTAGCACACCATGGCCAGCAGCGCATCGCCCAGTCGCTTCTCGAGGCGCGTGTTCTTGTGGATCAATTCATGCGCCACGTTGATGCCGAGGGTGCCGCCAACCAACCCGTGGGACATGACCCAGCCGATTTTTCCGAACAAACCGAGCTCGGTGAAAAACACGAATCCCCACGCGCCGCCAACGATCGACAGCGCGAGTACGGGCACCGCGAAGTAGGTCAGACGACGATAGAAACGGTCGTCCGCCAGAGTCTTGATGTGCGCCTCGTCCGGATTGTTCGGATCCTTGCCGAGGAAAAAGTCGAGGATCGGAACGATGATGAACATCCCGATGAAGCTGAACCAGGCCCACGCATCTGCATGCCCCCACTGCTGCCAGGCCATGACGCCGAGCCAAGGCAACATCGGTACGCTGACGACCAGCAGGTAGCCGAAGCGTTTGACGTTGTGGCGAGCATTGCCGTGATCAGACGGCGCGGTGTGGGAGGACATGGCGGCACCTCGACTGGGTTAGGATACGATAAGCATACGGTGAATTGCCGGATTGTCAAATTGTAGGACAATATGATGAGTCCAACCGATCAACGCCCAGCATTCGCGCTCGCGCCCGGCGTGCCTGAACAGGTGGCAGACTACCTGCAGGCACAGATTGTGCGCGGGGAACTGGCGCCCGGGGAGCGGATTGCCGAGGCGCGGGTCACCGAGGCGCTCAACGTCAGCCGCGGTCCGGTCCGTGAGGCACTGCACCGACTGGCTGCGCGACACCTCGTGGTACTCGAACCGCGTCGCGGCGCGCGCGTCACCTCTTTCAGCGCCGAGGATGCTCGCGGATTGTTTGATGTCTACGGGGCGCTGGTGACGCGTCTGGCAGAGCGGGTCGCCGAGCGCATCGCCGCCGGCCACAGCAAGCCAGTGCAGGTCTTGCTGGCTGATTTACGCGCGAGGCTCCACGCGGCGGGCGACGCGGGGGACACCTTCGAGGTGCTCGCAATCTGCGATACGTTTCTGCAAAAGGGCGCTGAGGTTGTGCACAACGTCTACCTCGGCGAGATGCTCGCGCGTCTGGCGCCGGCGTTTGGTCGCGCACATTACCTGTCGCTTGCGCACACCACCGACAGTACGGCGGATTACATCCGCTTCGTGGATCAACTGATTGAGACGGTCAGCACCGGACAGCACGCGGACATACCGCGAATTGTGTCCGACTATGCGCGCAAACAGATTGCCGTGATCGAAATGATATTTGCCGACGCGGCGTCAAATTCTTGACAGCTATCGCGCGTGCACGCTTCGTCATATAGTGCTCGGCCGGGCGCCACGGATATCGGCGCCCTCTCTCGCATTCAAGGAAGAAAAATGGTGGTCTCGGTTGGTGAGGCGACGATACGTCGTCAGGATGTACTGCGCTGGTTGTCCGAAAGTCGCGTGTTCAGCGATTTGTCGACAACCGACCTCGCACTGTTCCTGCCCACACTCCGCATTCTGAATTTCAAACCAATGGATCGGGTGATCGGAGAAGGGCGGTTTTCCTCTGCGCTCTATATTGTGACCGAGGGGCATTTTGAAGTGCTGCGGCCGTCAGGTGCCGTTGTGCCGCTCCTTACACCGGACGATGTCGGTGCGCTCTACGAATTTCATCCGGGCGATTGCTTCGGTGAGTATTCCCTGATTGATAACCAGCCGGCCTCCGCGTCGGTGGTGGCCGCGACAGGTGCGCGCGCTATTCAGATCCCGCGCCGGGACTTCAATGCCGTAATGATGTCGGATTACCGCATTGCGAAGCTGGTGTATCACAACTTGCTGACACTGTTGACCGAACGCCTGCGGCGCAGCCTGCGCGTCTAGACGTTGCTCGTTTCCTCGCGTTCTCTCGGCTTATTCACCGGCTGCGTCAGCACTGGCGGTGCGCCCGCGGGGGCGGTCAGCACCGGCACATTGACCGGGTGATCGGGTACGAGCGGAGTCGGCTGGTGGGCCTCGAGCGATGCAATGGTCTGGCGATGTTCATCGAGCGCATCGTCCATATCCGCCAGCTCGCGCTCCAGAACGGTAATGCGGTCGTCGCGCCGATCCAGTCTGGATTTCACGTCCGAGAGCGTGCTCGCATGGTCGTCGCGGTCCCTTTCAATAGCGTCGCGTTGCTTTGCGAGCCCGGCGAGAACGTCGTTCAGCGCGTCAAGTTCGCTGCCGTGCTGTGATGACAGCTCGTTGCGCTCGGCGCGCAACGCATCCCGGCCGGCGTTTGCCAACCGGGTCAAACCTCCCAGCGCTTCGTGGCGAACGCGCTCAGGATTCCACGTCACGACGGGCACGTCATCCGCGGCTGGTTCGACGGTTGGCGGTTGCAGGTCCGATTCAAGCTCGCTGAGTTCATGGTCCAGTGAGCGGGTCAGGCCTTCGAGTATTCGATTCCGATCGTCAAGCTGTTCTCTCGCGCGGTCGGCGGTGCGACGACTGGTATCGAGGTCGGCTTCGAGTTCACTGACACGGGTCCTCGCCTCACGGGTGTCGGCCTTGGCGTCGGCAAGACGGCCGTCCGCGTCGAGAAGCGCTCGCTCCAGTGTGATATTGACCTGCCGCTGCTCCACGCTGTCGGCGTCCAGCGACAGCAGTCGTGTGCTGGTCAGATCATTCTGTTCGCGCAGCGAGTCGGCCTGTTCGGTCAGCGCACGGGTCCTTGCTTTCTCGGCTTCGAGATCGTCGCTCTGTTGTCTGGTCTGTTCTTTCAGGATTTCAACAGACTGCGTGCGGTCCGCGAGCGTTCGCTCGGCCCGCGCGAGCGCGTCGCCAAGGCGTGCATTCTGTTGCGCGAGATCGGCAGCGCGGGCCTGGCCTTCGTCAATCTCCGACTTCAGTTGCTGCGCGTGCGTGTCGGCAGAAAGGAGCGCTCGCTCAAACTGAATGGTGGTCGCTCGATCATCAAGCTGGTCGCGCTGGAGTCGGGCGTTCAGATCATTGGCCTCGGCCAGGCAGGTGCGCGAGGCATCCAGTTCGTGACGAAGCGTGTCATGTTGCGCAGTAAGATGGGACAGCGCGTTTTCTCGATTGTCGAGGGCTTGCCCGATTTCCAGAATCACGTCGCCTTGCTCGTCGACCGCGATCTGCCCGCGTTGCACCTCGCGCATGAGCTGTGATTTGACCTGATCTGCGCTCAGTAGCGCCTTTTCGAACTGCACGGTAATCCGGTTCTGTTCAATGAGATCGTGTTGCGCGCGTTCGAGCTTGTCGGCCGTTGCCTGAGCCGCAGCCAGCGCCGCGTCCTTGTCGGCACGGGATTGCGCCATTGCCTCGTCCAGTCGAGTCATCTGCCGGTCAAGTGCGTCGGCGCGCCGTGTCCTGTCAGCGAGTATCTGAGCCTGTTCGTCGAGTCGACGTCGTTGCGCGACCAGCGCGCTGGCACGTGCGGCGAGTCGCTCGTCGGCAGCCAGCAGGGCCTTTTCAAACTCAACGTTGATCACCCGTTGCTCGATTCCGTCCCGATCCAGCGCGTCCAGACGCGCGGTCAACTCGCCGAGTGCGGCGACGGCGTCGTCACGCTGTTGTTCGGACTCCGAGGCCAGACCGGTCAACTCTGCATTGCGTTGCTGCTGTCCCTCCAGTTGGCGGGTGAGTGCATCGATCTCTTTCTTGCGCGCCTTCACCTGTGCTGACAACTCGTCCGTGCGCTGGTTCTGCGCGTTGGCTTGCTCGGTGAGGTCGGCCGTGCGCGCTCGCTCGCGATTCAGCTGTGTCGACAGGTCCGAAATCCGGTTCGTTTGTGTCCGCACGGTGGCGCCAAAGTCGGCAAGTCGCTCGTCGCGTTCTGAACGCTGTTCGGCGAGCGTCTCAATCCGGCTTTGCTTTTTGGTGAGGTCCTCGGCCAACGCCGCGATCTCGTTTTGCTGGTGACGTCGTTGAGCGTCCAGCGCGTTGTAGCGTTCGGTCAGATCGTGCGCCCGGCTGGTCATGTCGCCCAGCTGACGATCGCGTACGTCGCAACGTTCATCCAGCACAGCAAGGCGCTGCGTGGCGCCGTCCAGTCGGTCGTTCAGATCGCCTAAGCTCTGGTCGCGCTCGGCAAGCGCCTCTGTCAGCGCCGCGCACTCACGGGCACGCTCGTTTGAGATTGCCACCGTGGCCGTCAGTTCGGCCGTACGCTCGTGTAGCGTATGGTCCCGTTCCTGACAATGCGCTTCAAACTCGGCCAGTTGGCTGCGCAGGTCGTTCTGAGCGCGGGCGGCCGCCGCCTTGTTGTCGGCCAGCTCGCCCTTAAGTGCGGTGGCTTGTTCAGACGTTGTGGCAAGCGCCGCACGTTGATCATTCAGCTCACTGCGAAGGTTGGCGATGCATGCATTGGACTCGGCGAGACGGGCGTCGGATTCAAGCAGCGCTTTCTCAAAGGCCACCGTGATGACCCGCTGTTCAACACCGTCATCGTCAAGCCGAGTGACGGTCTCGCGCAGGGCACGCGCGTTGTTTTCGGCGTCGGCCACGGCGGCTTGCGATGCGGCGAGTTGATCCGCGAGGCGCTCAATGTCGAGGTTGGCTTTTTGCTCGATCTCCGCACGGTCGCGAACGGTCACCAAGGCGTCCCAGTCGGGCTCGACGGTCGCTGCGGCGCCACCCGGCCAGCGGCGGGCGACCACGACGCCGGTGACGCCGGCCAGGGCCATCAATGCCATTAGTATCCACGGCAGGTTGGCTGCGAGTGCTGGCGTCGGGGCCGCAGCTGCGGGCGCGCGCAACGGCGCGTCAGCAGTGGCCGACGGGGTGACCGTAAGGCGCGTGCTGAGTGCTAACGCAAGGGTCTCCGCGTCGTTTGGAAAGGGGTCTGTGCGCGCCGTGTCTTGCGGGTTGTCGATGACCGAAGGCGCGGGTTCGGAGTAGAGCGACAGCGGGGAGTGGGGGTGTCCGCCCAGAAGAGCGAGGCCAACAACGACAGCGGCGAAAGCGGCAAGCAGGAGTATGCGCATGGTGAACCGGCGGTGGCCGGGGTGTGTCCATTTTTCACCACATTACGCAAGTTATGTTGACCGCTCAATGGATTACGTCACATTCCCGGGCGCTGGATAAATGTACAGTGACTGACTATAGTCCAGCGATGGCCCGGGCTCCGTATTTAAACGACTTGAACGACGCGCAACGTGATGCGGTCACCCACGGCAGAGCGCCGCTTTTGATCGTTGCCGGTGCCGGCACCGGCAAGACCCGAACGCTGACCCATCGCGTGGCACACGGCCTTGTCGAGGGCGTCGATCCGGCGTCGTGCCTGATCCTGACCTTTAGTCGACGTGCCGCGGACGAGATGACACGACGCGCACGACACATCGCCCGGAAGGCGTTGCGCGCTCGGGGGCGACACGGCGCCGTCGCCTTGCCCTACAGCGGCACATTCCACGCGATGGGGCATCGGCTGGTGCGCGAGTACGCCTCCGGCATCGGCGTTCCGCCGGACTTCACGCTGGTTGATCGCGGCGATGCGGCCGATCTGATGGGCGTCGCGCGGCACGAGCAGCGGGTCGCGCCGGGTGAGCGGCGATTCCCGACCAAGGAAGCGTGTCTCGATGTCTATTCCCGCTGCGTCAATGCGCGCGCAAAGCTGAAAGACGGACTCGAGCGCTGGCACCCCCAGTGGCTTGCGTGGGAGTCTGAACTTGCGGCGCTGTTCAAAGCCTACGTCGCGCTGAAACAGTCCGCGCACGTACTCGATTTCGACGACCTTCTGCTCTACTGGTACGTGATGTGCCAGAACGAAGACATCGCCACGCAGCTGGGTGAGCGGTTCGGCCGTGTCTTCATTGACGAGTATCAGGACACCAACGTATTGCAGGCGGGCATTGTGACCGCTTTGAAGCCAGACGGTAGTGGCGTGACGGCCGTGGGTGATGACGCGCAGTCGATCTACGGATTTCGGGGTGCATCGGTGCGCAACATGCTGGACTTCCCGAACGGGTTTTCCGCTCCCGTCACTGTCGTTCGACTGACTCGAAATTATCGCTCGCAGCCGGCGGTACTGGACTTGAGCAATGCGCTGATGGCGGACGCGAGCGAAGGCTTCAGCAAGACGCTGACAAGCGAGCGCCCCTGTGGACGACGGCCCAATGCGGTGCGCGTGGAAGATGAACAAGGTCAGGCGAACTACGTCGCTGACCAGATTCTGGCGCGACGTGAAAAAGGCGTCACGCTCATGCAGCAGGCGGTGTTATTCCGCAATTCACAGCACGCCCATGCCCTTGAGCTGGAACTGGGACGGCGCGATATCCCGTTCGTGAAATACGGTGGGCTCAAGTTTCTGGAGTCGGCGCACGTGAAGGACCTGATGGCCATCGTGCGGTTCGCTCTGAATCCGCGGGAGCGGGCGGCCGCGCATCGTGTGTTCCTCCTGATGCCGGGCGTCGGGCCGGCGCGAGCCGGTCAGCTGTGGCAATGGCACGAGCAGGGCGGGCATGATTTCGCGCGACTCGCCGACGGACCATGCCCGAAACCCGCGGCGAGTTGCTTTGCTGCCCTTTGCCGGTGTTTGTCGGCCGGGCTCGCTGACGAGGGTTGGCCCGCATTTTTTGATGAGGCAAGGGGCTGGTACGAGCCGTTCCTGCGTGAGCGGTTCGAATCGCCGGAGCCGCGCCTCGCCGACCTCGATCATTTGTCGGCACAGGCCGCGCGCACGGTGAACGGGCCGGATTTTGCAGCCCGCGTGGCGCTTGATCCGCCGTCGGCCACGAGTGATCTGGCCGGGCCGCCGCGCCACGATGATGACTATCTCGTCCTCTCCACGGTGCATTCCGCCAAGGGTCTGGAATGGGACAGCGTGTACGTTCTGAACGTGGTCGATGGCACCTTTCCGTCCGAGTTTGCCTGCGGTGACGCAAGTCTCATTGAGGAAGAACGGCGTCTGTTATATGTAGCATTGACTCGAGCCAGGAACCGACTTCACCTCGTGCATCCACTACGATTTTTCGTGACGCACCAGCCTCGGCTGGGCAGTCGCCACGTGTTCAGCGCTCCCAGCCGCTTTATGACGCCGGCGCTGCTGGATCTGTGTGACCGCACGGACGTCAGTTCGCCGCCGCCGCCGGCGGCCACGCTCGGCCTTGGCACCGAGTTGGATATTCCGGGCAAAGTACGCGAACTCTGGCCCTGACCGTGTTTGAGGATTTTCTACCCACCTCGGTCCTCGTGCTGTGCACCGGGAACATTTGTCGATCCCCCATGGCCGAGGTGTTGCTTCAGAACGCACTCGACGGCATGACGGTGTCGTCGGCCGGCGTGGGCGCTCTCGTCGATTTTCCGCCTGACGATCATGCTATCGCCCTGATGGACGAGCGAGGTCATGACATTCGCGGCCATCGCGCCCAAGCGTTCACCGGCGCGATGGGACTTAAGCACGATCTGATTCTGACGATGAGCATGGACCAACGCACGCGTGTTGAAAAACGATGGGCACTGTTGCACGGCCGGGTGTTCACGCTGGGTTTTTTCGACGATGTGGACATCGACGATCCCTTTCGCAAGGGTGAGGACGCGTTTCGAGAGGCTCTGGCCGGCATCGACGAGGGCATCGAACAATGGCAACGACGGCTGCGCAAAGCGTGACCCGATTTGCGATGGTGCTGCTCGGCGGCGTACTCGGTGCCGGCTTGGGCGCTGGATTCGCCCAGCTCGCCAAGCACTCAACACCCACCGTTTACAGCGGTCGCGTGCTGTTTGTTGCGACCAGCGCCACGCCCGATGTGGCGGCGGACGCGGCCGCGTGGCGCGAAGAGAT
>JBCCMA010000154.1:0-8091 GCA_039026595.1 Pseudomonadota bacterium | reverse complement strand
CAAGCCCCAGACCGACGGACCACTGATTGACGTTCTTCACGGCCAGATCATCGGTAAATCTGACCCGCCCAACCCGCACCGTTGGCCCCAGCGAAAGGCTGCGCGACAACTCCAGCTGCCAGTCACCCCGCACGGCCAAGGCCGAACTGTTCTGCTCGCCGTCGAGCACAAGCGTAAACGCGTCCACCGCAACGGACGGGTGGTGTCGTCCGCGCTGATGGTCGAGTCGAGTGGTGAGCGTGAAAACCTGACTGTCGGCAAACGAGGCCGTTCGGTGCCAACGGCCCTGAGCCTGACCCACACCCGACAACGTGAGGCGCGGCGCAAGCTCAATGTGCCCCCCCGCCACCATGGACACCTCCCCAAACCCGCTAGCCTGACGTCGGCTGAATTCGTTGAGGCCAAATCCGAGAAATTCGGTCAGCTCAGTTGCGCTATTCACGTTGCTGTCATGGCCGGCGCGGGTCCCGACTAAAACAAACCGACTGGACTGGCGCGCCGCCTGGGTTTCGTCAAGCTCGGTGAGGTAACGTTCGATGAGCGCCGCCGCCTTTTGAGGCGGTCCCGCGTCGAGCGCCTTTTGAAACTCGCGGCGTGCATCGTCGAGACGTCCGAGCGCAACATACGCCCGCCCAAGATCAATACGGGCTCCATGGAACTCGGGTGCCACGAGCAGGAGTCGCTCGAACACCACCGTCGCGGACAAGGCCTCACCGCTATCGAGTAGCGCCAGCGCGAGGGCGTAATCAAACGACACGTCGCCGGCCAACTGATCTGCATAGGGCGCAAGCAGGCTGTGAGCTTTATCTGGTTGGCCGGCGGCGATCAGTGCGCGCGCGTCACCAACCAGTGTGTCCGGTACGCCTCGGTCCAGACCGGACACCGTGACACACCACAACAACATGGCCGCGACAAGACTGACGGTCTGCAAGCGCTTCAATGTGATCAGACGCCTCTGGTCGATGCGTTCACGGACCAAGGCCCGTGCGCGGGACTCCGCGCTCCAACACGATACCGCCGAGCAAAAAGGCGGTTGTGATTCGATTCACAGTATTCTGTTAATACGGTGCTACGCTTTTATTATGCAAAAGACAAACGCAAAAATTACAGTCGCCAGCGTGGCGCATTGCCACGGGCGGTTCCTGTTTATCGAGGAGACGATCCGCGGTGAACGCGTCGTCACCCAGCCCACCGGTCGGTGGGAATCCCACGAAACACTGGTCGACACGGTCGTCCGCGAAACCTACGAAGAGTCTGGCCACCGCTTTGAGGCCGAGGCGATCGGAGGCGTCTACTTCTGGCAGCACCCACGGCGTGGCGTGACGGTCATGCGCGTGAACTTCATCGGTGAAGCGCGAAAAGACAATGGCCCGGTGGAACTCGATGAGGGTATCGAGCGCGTGGCGTGGCTGACGAGGCAGGAGATTGTGGACAGCCGCGTTCCCCATCGCAATCCGATGGTCCTCAAGACCATTGACGATTATCTGGCGGGCAAACGCTATCCCCTTTCACTCGTGGACCACGCACAGCGCGACTGGTTATCCGCAATGTAACGTCGACGACGCTGGCGCGCTCGATCCACCTCGGCCGCGCTATACTTTCGGCCATGTCCGCCCCCACGACACATCACCGCGTCATTGTCGGTTTATCCGGCGGTGTGGATTCAGCGGTTACCGCCCATCGCCTTCTCGAGGCAGGCCACCATGTGGACGGCCTGTTCATGTTCAATTGGCAGGAAGATGAGGACGCGTACTGCACCGCGGCAGACGATTTTCAAGACGCGCGCCGGGTCGCCGAAACGCTTGGGATCGTGCTTCACAGGGCTGATTTTTCGGCTGACTACCGGCAGCGCGTTTTTGATTATTTCCTCGACGAGTACGCCGCCGGCCGTACACCCAACCCCGATGTATTGTGCAACCGAGAAATCAAATTCGGCGTCTTCGTCGACTACGCGAAACGACTGGGCGCGGACAAAGTCGCGACCGGTCACTATGCGAGGCTCGATGCTCAGCACCGACTCTGCAAGGGCGCAGATGGAAATAAGGATCAGTCCTACTTCCTGCACGCTGTTGAACCGGCTGCGTTCGAGGACGTGCTGTTTCCGCTTGGCGAACTGACCAAAGACCAGGTGCGCGATCTTGCCTGGGCGCGCGGCCTTCCCAATCACGCCCGCAAAGACAGTACCGGCATCTGTTTCATCGGCGAACGCCCGTTCGCTGAATTCCTGGGCGGTTTCCTGCCAGCACGGCCAGGCCCCATCGAGACGGACGACGGGCAGCGCGTCGGCACGCATCAGGGTCTGATGTACTACACCCTTGGCCAGCGTCAGGGGCTTGGGCTCGGCGGCGTTCGCGGTTACGACGAAGCGCCCTGGTACGTTGTGAAAAAGAGACTGGAGTCAAACACACTGATCGTCGGACAGGATCATCAACATTCGTTATTGATGTCACGCGCGTTGGATTCAGAAGCGATGCACTGGCTCGCTCGCCCGGACGCCACCACCTTCGACTGCGCGGTGAAAACCCGGTACCGACAGGCCGACCAGGCCGCAACTGTGCGGTGCCGGGATGACGGCACGGTCCACATTGTATTCCAGCGCGCACAGCGAGCTGTCACGCCCGGGCAGTATGTTGTGCTGTATCACGGTGACCTCTGTCTCGGCGGCGCCGTCATCGCGGCGACAACGCCCGTGTCCGACGCGGCCGAACCAAGCGCCGTGTCGGTTGCGGATGAGAATCACTGACAATTGATAATCATTATCAAAATCATGCGTTTAGCACCTTCGATCGCACAATGAAATGGTGACCCGCGCAGACGGCTGAACTATATTGATGGCGTACCTTCACCGATTGGACGCGCCTCAACGTCATGCCTGAATACAAGAACAACGCCGCCCGAACACTTAATGTGGACGGGCGTGACTACCAGTACTTCGACCTTCACACCGTACCCGGGGTCGATCTGGACCGATTGCCTTTCTCGCTGAAAATCCTGCTCGAGAATCTGCTGCGACATCAGGACGACGTGAACGTCACAGCCGAGGACATCGACGCGCTGGCGTCCTGGAATGCGGCGGCCACCCCAAGTCAGGAGATCGCGTTTACCCCGGCGCGAGTCATCCTCCAGGACTTCACCGGCGTACCCGCCGTGGTCGATCTGGCCGCCATGCGCGATGCGGTGGTCGAACTGGGCGGTGACGCGTCAGATATCAACCCGCTTTCACCAGCTGAGCTTGTCATTGACCATTCCGTGCAGGTTGACGCCTTCGGATCGGCCGACGCGCTCGCGCGCAATAACGCAATCGAGTTCCAACGCAACAAGGAGCGCTACTCGTTTCTGCGCTGGGGACAGAGCGCGTTTGAGAATTTCCGCGTCGTCCCGCCGAACACGGGCATCGTTCATCAGGTCAATCTTGAGTTTCTCGGTCGCGTGGTCTTCGACGGTAAACGCGAAGGCGTCGAGCAGGCCTACCCCGATACGGTCGTTGGGACCGATTCGCACACCACCATGATCAACGGACTCGGTGTCCTCGGGTGGGGTGTCGGGGGAATCGAGGCAGAGGCCGCGATGCTGGGTCAGGCCATCACCATGCTGATCCCGAATGTCGTCGGGGTGAAGCTCACCGGCAAGCTGCCCAGCGGGACCACAGCCACAGACCTCGTGCTGACCGTCACCGAGCGTCTGCGAGAAGTGGGCGTGGTCGGCAAATTTGTGGAGTTCTTCGGATCGGGCGTAGCGGAGCTGCCGCTGGCCGACCGCGCGACGCTCGGGAACATGTCGCCGGAATTCGGCAGCACCTGCGCCATCTTTCCCATTGACGAAGAGACCATCCGCTACCTCCAGCTGTCCGGTCGCAGCGAAGAACGAATCAAGCTGGTCGAAGCGTATGCGCGCGCGCAAACTCTTTGGCGGCGTGACAGCGACCCCGATGCGGACTACAGCACGGTGGTGGACATCGATCTGTCCACTGTGGTGCCGAGCATCGCAGGCCCCAAGCGCCCGCAGGACCGGATCGAGCTGACGGCCGCCGCAGAGACATTCAACGCACTCATGACACCGGTCCGCGCCCAGCGCGGCGCGGACGATCTGGCAAGCATCGCGGTCGAACAGGGCGACGAGACTTACACGCTGGAAGACGGCGCCGTGCTTGTGGCGGCCATCACAAGTTGCACCAATACCTCGAATCCAGCCGTTATGCTTGCGGCCGGCCTGCTCGCACGAAACGCCGCTGCCCGCGGGCTGAGCGTGAAACCTTGGGTCAAGACGTCTTTGGCGCCGGGCTCGCGCGTGGTCACCGACTATTTGAATAAGGCGGGTCTTGCCGATGATCTCGACGCACTCGGCTTCAACACCGTGGGCTATGGCTGCACCACGTGCATCGGCAATTCGGGACCGCTGCCTCCTGAAATCCGGGACGCCATGACCCAATCCGACGTGGTCGGGTGCTCGGTACTGTCTGGGAATCGCAATTTCGAAGGTCGCATTCATCCGCTGGTGCGCATGAACTTCCTCGCCTCTCCTCCGCTGGTCGTGGCCTATGCGCTGGCAGGCAACATGCAGATCGACATCACGCGCGAGGCGTTGGGCGAGGACAAAAATGGGCAGCCCGTGTATCTGAAAGACATCTGGCCAACTCAACATGAGGTGGCCGAGTGCATCGGCCGCAGTATCGACTCAAATATGTTCCGCAGCAGTTACAGCGGTGTGTTTGATGGCGATGCGAACTGGACAGGCCTGTCCGTGCCCGACGGCGAGATCTTTTCCTGGTCGGACGACTCCACCTACGTGAAAAATCCGCCCTACTTTGTCGGCATGACGCGCGACGTCGATACCGTACACGACGTTCACAGCGCCCGCGTGCTCGCCCTCCTTGGCGACACCGTGACCACGGACCACATCTCACCCGCGGGCAGCATCGCCAAGGACAGCCCGGCCGCACGCTATTTGACCGAGCAAGGTGTGCAACCCGCAGACTTCAACTCGTACGGGTCACGTCGGGGCAACCACGAAGTGATGATGCGCGGCACGTTCGCCAACATCCGTTTGCGCAATTTACTGGCGCCGGGCACCGAGGGCGGTTGGACGACGCATATACCAACCGGCGAGGTGATGTCGATCTACGACGCGTCGTTGAAGTATCGGAAGAACGAGACACCGCTGATCGTGATCGCTGGCGCCGAATACGGCACCGGGTCGTCACGCGACTGGGCTGCAAAAGGCACACTGCTCCTCGGCGTCAAGGCCGTGATCGCGGTGAGCTACGAACGCATCCATCGGTCCAACCTGATTGGCATGGGCGTGCTGCCGCTTCAGTTCAAAGACGGACACACCGCGCAGAGCCTGGGCCTTACCGGGCGCGAGGTATTCGACATTACAGGACTCGATGACGCGAACGCGGCGTCGGTCACGGTCACAGCGAAACCGGATGACGCCCCCCCCATTGTGTTTGAGGCCACGGTTCGGATTGACACACCAAAGGAACGCGACTACTACCGTCACGGCGGCATCCTGCACTACGTGCTGCGTCAACTGGCGGCATCTAACGCTGCCGCCTGAGTCTTTCCTGACGCTCAGTCCAGTCTCAACCAGTCGGGGACGTATCGGCGGACGTCATTCAAGCGCGCTTCCTGCTTGCGATAGTTCGGCGCGAACGAGCGGACGAGCGCCCAGTAGGCTCGCGAATGGTTCATGTGTTGGCTGTGGCATAACTCATGAACCAGAAGGTAGTCAGCAAGATCGGGCGGCGTGAACAACAGGCAGTAATTCAGACTGACCGTGCCGGAGCTTGAATAGCTGCCCCAACGGGTCTTCTGACCGCGCACTTGCACCTTTCGATACGGCATACGCATGCTGGCCGCCCGGGCTCTGAGCATGGGCACCAACACCTCGCGCCCCTTGTGCTGAAGCCAGCTTCTCAGGGCAAGGCGGCCCCGGCGCCGCGCGTTCTGAGGCGCCGCCACAGCGACCGAGTGACCATCGTCCCGCCAACCTTTGCGACCGACCGACTGGTTGTAGTTGATCACCCAACTCTGTCCGCACAGCGGCAGATCGATGCAATTTGGCAGTCGCAGGTCAGGTGGCGGCCCCTGCTCGGACAGCGCGGCGCACGCACGTCGAATCCAGTCACGCTGGCTGGCCACGAATCCGGCGACGGCCGCCGGGGTGGCGGCCATCGGCACCACCACTTCAATGTCATCAACGTGACGAACATGGATGGCCATGCTGCGCGCCCGTTTGCTCCGCCGGACCCGCCACATGCCCGCCCCGTCCATATCGTGGAACAGATCGAGTTGACTGGTCGATTGCTTCACCGATTGTTCAGTCAATTCTGTGGCGGACGACTCGATGGGCATAGCGGCTTCCTGGCGGCGTCGAATAAAGCCTGAGTGCGCGTGCGCGGCTGCAGGCGACCACGTACACTCGCCGCTCAATTGTACATCGCTCCAGTACCTGACGGGATCAACGTGACGACACCTGCGCTCATCGACATCGGCGCCAATCTGACCCACGACAGCTTTGACACCGATCGCAACGACGTGCTCGCGGCGGCACTTGCCGTGGGTGTCGACCGGTTAATCGTGACCGGCGCCAGCGAGGCCGGCTCAACCGACGCGGCCGCCCTCGCCCACCAGCGGCCCGGACAGCTTTTTGCCACGGCCGGGGTGCACCCGCACCACGCCAGCGACTGGACAGATACGACAGACGCGCACCTGCGTGGCTTGCTGGCCAAACCGGAGGTGGTCGCCGCCGGCGAGTGCGGTCTGGATTACTTTCGGAACTACTCGACGCACACCCAACAAGCACACGCGTTCACGCGACAGCTCGAGCTTGCCGTGGAAAGCCGGAAACCGGTTTTTCTGCACCAGCGTGACGCGCATGAGCCGTTCCTCTCGCTCCTCGACCCCATGCTGCCCGCTCTCACACGTGGCGTTGCACACTGTTTTACGGGGCGCGGCCACGAGTTGGCGGCGTATCTGGAACGTGATTTGTACATCGGCATTACCGGATGGATCTGCGACGAACGTCGCGGCCGTCATCTGCTCGAACTCGTCGGTACCATTCCCGACGATCGACTCATGATCGAGACTGACGCGCCCTACTTGTTGCCGCGAACGCTGAAACCGCGGCCAAAATCCCGACGCAACGAGCCGCGCCACCTGATCGAAGTGCTACGTGTTGTTGCACAAGCGCGCGGGCAGTCTGAAGCGCATGTGGCGCAGATCACGACCGCCAACGCCGAGCGTTTTTTCGAACTGCCGTCCGCCAAGGAACCCGACAACCAAAACCCGCCAAGCCACTAAACGCCTGGAGACTTGCATGGATACTTCACAGATCAAATCGTTCGTTGATGCGCACTGGGACAAGAGCATTATCCCGGCGCTGTGCGACTTCATCCGCATCCCCGCCAAGTCGCCCCTGTTTGATCCGGACTGGGCGGCCAATGGGCACATTGATGCCGCCACCGAGCTGGCGCTCGCGTGGTGTCGTGAACAGGACCTTCCCGGCCTTGAAGCGCAGATCGTCCGTCTGCCGGGACGCACGCCGGTCTTGTTCGTTGAAATTCCAGGCACTGTGGACGACACCGTCCTGATGTACGGGCATCTGGACAAACAGCCGGAATTTGACGGCTGGGACGATGATAAGGCGCCGTGGAAACCCGTTATTCAGGACGGCAAGGTGTACGGCCGCGGCAGCGCGGATGACGGCTACGCCGTGTTTGGGTCGGTGGGCGCTGTACAGGCGCTGGCCAATCAAAATCTGCCGCATGCGCGGTGCGTACTGGTCATTGAGTGTTGCGAGGAAAGCGGGAGCGCCGACCTGCCCTACTACTTTGACGCCCTCGCCGATCGCATCGGTCAGCCATCGCTTGTGGTATGCCTCGACGCGTCGTGCGGAAACTACGATCAGCTTTGGTGTACCACAACGCTTCGCGGCAATCTGGTCGGCACGCTGACCGTCGACGTCTTAACCGCCGGCGTCCACAGCGGCGGCGCCAGCGGCATCGTGCCGGACAGTTTCCGTATTCTGCGCCACGTGCTGTCCCGTGTAGAAGACGACGCCACAGGCGCCATCGTTGTCGATGAACTGAAT
>JBCCMA010000153.1:0-8098 GCA_039026595.1 Pseudomonadota bacterium | reverse complement strand
GTCGGTGCCGTTGTCGGCATCACTCTTATGACCGCGTTCAAGCGTGGACGGGATGTGCCGATTCCGTTCGGCCCCTACCTCGCCGCCGCTGGCTGGATCGCCATGCTTTGGGGCGACTCGATTATCGGCGGCTACACCCGCTTTGCGGGGCTCAGCTAAACATCATGTTCCGCGTGGCGCTGACCGGCGGCATCGCGAGCGGCAAGTCCACCGTTGCGCGCCAGTTCCGTGAACTTGGCGCGGTGGTCATCGACACCGATCAGATCGCGCGCGATGTGGTGGAACCGGAGACAGAAGGCCTGGCAGCGGTCGTGTCCGCATTCGGTCGTGACGTTCTGACCGATGAAGGCCGCCTAGACCGCGCGAAGTTGCGACGCATCATTTTCGCCAGCGCCGAGAAAAAACAGCAACTTGAAGGTCTTCTACACCCGCTGATCCGCTCGCGACTGGCGCATATCTCGAGCCACGCCGGCGGCCCGTACCAGATTCTGGAAATTCCGCTTTTGGCAGAAACCGGAGGCCAGTATAAGACCGACCGCGTGCTGGTCGTCGACTGCGACCCGCTGCTGCAACGCGCACGCGTCATGCTTCGCGATGACCTCACGCGCGCCGAGGCCGATGCCATCATCGGACAACAGGCGACACGCGGACAGCGACTGGCCATCGCGGACGACGTGCTCGAAAACGATGGCGATCTTCATGCGCTCGGTGCAGAGGTCAGTGCGTTGCATGAGCGCTATCTTGATCTCGCGGGTGTCTGAACCCGGCCACACTCGATCTTGTCGTGGTGTTTTGCCGTATACTCGCGACTGATGTTTGGCGGGTTATGGCAATGCGGCCGGCTGCGGAACTTATAGATACCAACGATGCCAAGGAGTGGGTCACGTACGAGCAACCGCTAAACGAGCGGATGCGCACGTTCCTGCGCCTTAACTTTCTGTTCGACCAGGCCGAATTCCACGCGCAGGGCTCGTCCACGTGGCAAAGCCGCGCGGCGGTTGCGTCGCTCCTTGATGTACTCGCCATTCTGACGCGCGGAGACGTTCGCCAGGACGTTATCAAGGAACTGGAACGCTACAGTGCCGGCCTTATGGCGTTTCGCAGTGATCCTGGTGTGGACCGCGAGCGCTTGAATCACACGCTCGACGAGATTGCCATCATCCTGAGCGGGCTTGAGGCAAGCGGGAACACCATACTTCAGGAACTCAAGGAATCGGATTTCCTGAACGCTGTGCGGAATCGCAGTGCGATTCCCGGCGGAACCTGCGAATTCGATCTCCCCGAATATCGACATTGGCTCAGTTTGTCCTACGAAAAACGCGTGTCGGATTTTAACGCGTGGCTGTCTTTGCTCGCACCGATGCGCCAGGGTGTGTCAAAGGTTTTGTGGCTGTTGCGTGAAAGCTCGGACGCCGAACGGCAGGTCGCCCGCTCCGGAATGTATCAGCACGTTCTTGAGCGCGGTGTCTCTGTGCAATTGCTTCGCATTAGCCTGCTCGCAAGCCACGGGGTGTATCCGGAAATCAGCGGCAATCAACATCGCTTCACCGTGCGCTTCCAGAGCTGGCAGGACGTGAGTTCGCGCTCTGCTCAGTCAACCGACGATATCGAGTTCAAGCTCGCCTGCTGCTGATGTCCGCGCCAGCAAAAGTACGCTGCCCGACGTGCCGCGCGGAACTCGTCTGGTCTGCCGATAATGTGTTCCGGCCGTTTTGCTCGAAACGCTGCAGACTGATTGACCTCGGCGAGTGGTTTAACGAATTACACCGAATCGCCGGGGAGTCTGCACCGCGCGAGGACGACGCCGATACCGGCTACTGATCCCCTCTCAATCGCCACTCAAACGCGACGCCCTGTCCGCCGTGGGTTCGTGCCGCGTCAACGGCGCGGTCGTCCGCATCGGCCAGGGTGCGGTACACCGGCAGCGCTCTGTTCGCGACCAGCTCACTGAATTCCGACCACAGCGCATCCGACGACACCCCGCTATGCTCGTCTGACTCACTGCTTCTTTTGGAGTCCGTCACTGGATCGAAGACCGCGAAGTCAGCGCCCAACCGCTGGGCGTCCTCAAGCTCACCCGCCGAATGAGCCGTCACGCCAAACCAGACGTCACCATCTACTGGCCGGCTGGCCAAATCGGGCAACGCCTTTGCCGCTACGTTTAATCCGGCAGCCGAACACGCGCGCACCCGTTCACTCATCTTGCCATCGCCGTGCAGGACCAGCCCCACACCGTGCTCGCGGCAACAGGCCGCCGCCGCGCGGGCCGCTTGATCCGCCACCGCCTCGTCAACGCCCGACAGCCGAAGGCCGATCAGCGACACGCCGTCAGCCACAAGTGCGCGGATAGACGTCAGAACCGCGTCCTTGCAGCGCGCGGGGCGCGCGCCGTCCGCCGAAACGATGCCGTATCGCGACGGCAGATTGATGGCCACACTGATCGGGCGATCGGCGGGCAGCATCGGTTCCTCCAGAAGCGCGCGAGGCTGCACCCAGCGCAGCGGCTGCCCTTCTGCCGCAGCGGGTACGCCGTCGTAATCCAAAACTTCATACGTCGAAAGCAGGACCACCCGATCCGGATAGCGGTGCTGCAGACGGATCAACGGGCGCGACGCGCGCACGGAAATGGCCAGCTCTTCTTCGAGTTCGCGTTTAAGTGCGGCGAAATCCGACTCGCCGGACTTGCGCTTGCCGCCTGGAAACTCCCAGAGCCCCGCGAACGGCCCATCGTCGCGTTGCTGGATCAGGACGTGATCCCGGGCATCTCGGACAATGCCCACCACCACGTCGAGCACATTCAGCTCAGACGGCCGTGACACTTCTTGTACTTGCGTCCGGAACCGCACGGGCAGGGCCCGTTGCGTCCGATCTTCTGGCCCGTACGTTGGAAAGGCTGAGGGCCGGCAGACCCAGCGGCCGCTGCACCCGGCGCCGAGCTGCCGCCGGAGGCGGGTGCCGCTGCGGCCGCGGGTGGCGGTGCCGGTGCGTCCGCATCCGCGTGCGTGAAGTTGAGCTTGGTTGGCGGCGGCGGCGGCGTCATCGCCGGTGCGTCTTCGCGCGGCTTGATCTGCAGGCGCGCCAGCATCGTGATCGTCTCAAGTTTGAACCGGTCCAGCATGTCGCTAAACATCTGGAACGCTTCCCGCTTGTACTCCTGCTTCGGGTTTTTCTGCGCATACCCGCGCAGATGGATACCCTGGCGCAGAAAATCGAGGCCAGCGAGGTGCTCTTTCCAGTGCGAATCGAGCTGGTTGATCATCACCATCTTCTCAAGCTGGCGCATGATCTCTTCACCGTACTGGGTGACCTTTTCCTCGTAGGCGGTTTCGAGCAAACCGACCACTTTGGCTGCGACACCGTCGCCCTTGAGACCAGTGTCCTCGTCGAGCCAGGACTGAACGGGCGCGTCCAGCCCGAAACGGCCCATCAAGGCATCGCGCAGATCGTTGACCCGCCACTGTTCCTCAACGCTGCCCTCGGGCATAAACTCAGAGACAATTTCACCCACGACTTCCTCGCGAATGCCGGCCACCGAATCGGCCATGTCCTCGCTTTCGAGCAATTCGTCGCGTTGCTGGTAGATCACGCGGCGCTGGTCATTGGCCACGTCGTCGTACTCAAGCAGGTTTTTGCGTGCGTCGAAGTTCATCGTCTCGACTTTTCGCTGCGCCTTTTCGATCTGGCGAGTGAGCATGGGGCTTTCGATGTGTTCGCCCTCGCGCATCCCCACACGCGACAGCATGCGTTTGATGTTGTCGGGATTGCCGAAGATGCGCATCAGGTTGTCTTCCATCGACAGATAGAAGCGGCTGGAGCCGGGATCACCCTGGCGCCCCGCCCGACCACGTAGCTGGTTGTCGATGCGGCGAGAATCGTGACGCTCGGTTCCGATGATGTGCAGCCCGCCGGCGTCGAGCACCGCCTGGTGGCGCGTTTTCCAGTCGGCTTCGGCGGCCTCGCGCACCGCGGCATCGTCCGCATCGACCTGCGCGAGTTCAGATTCAAGATTGCCCCCAAGGACAATATCGGTACCGCGGCCCGCCATGTTGGTGGCGATGGTTATCGCACCCGGTCGACCGGCCTGCGCCACGATTTCAGCCTCGCGCGCGTGCTGTTTTGCGTTCAGCACCTCGTGTGGAATTTTCGACTTGCGCAGGACCTGCGAGAGCTCTTCTGAGGTTTCGATGGACGTGGTGCCGACAAGCGCGGGTTGACCGCGCTCCACGCAATCGTTGATGTCTTCGATGATCGCGTCGAACTTGTCTTTTTTCGTGAGATACACAAGGTCGGTCTGATCGTCGCGGACCATGGGTCGATGTGTGGGAATCACCACCACCTCGAGTCCGTAAATCTGCTGGAATTCGTACGCTTCGGTATCCGCTGTGCCGGTCATCCCGCCCAGCTTGTCGTACATGCGGAAGTAATTCTGGAAGGTGATGGACGCGAACGTGACGCTCTCGGCCTTGACCGCGACGCCCTCCTTCGCCTCGATCGCCTGATGCAGGCCATCTGACCATCGGCGCCCAGGCATGGTGCGACCAGTGAACTCGTCGACGATCACAATCTCGCCGCCCTTCACAACGTAGTCCACATCGCGTTTGAACAGCGCGTGCGCACGAAGGCTCGCGTTCAGGTAGTGCATCAGGCCGATGTTGGCCGTGCTGAACAGGCTGTCGCCCTCGGGCAAAAGCCCTGCCTCGCTGAGCAGGTTTTCGGCATTCACCTGGCCGTCCTCGGTCATGTTCACCTGCTTGGATTTTTCATCCACGGTGAAATCGCCCGGGCCATCCTCTTCCTGCTGCACGGTCAGCTTCGGAACCAGCGTATTGATCTGCTTGTAGCGCTCCGGGCTTTCTTCGGCCGGACCACTGATGATCAATGGCGTGCGCGCCTCGTCGATCAGGATTGAATCCACCTCATCAACAATCGCAAACGCCAGATCGCGTTGCACCTGCGCGTCCTGCGTCGGCGCAAGGTTGTCGCGCAAATAATCAAAGCCAAACTCGTTGTTGGTGCCATAGGTCACGTCGCACGCGTACGCCGCGCGTTTCTCATCCGGCGTCTGTGATTGACCGCCCTTGATGATGCCGACCGTCAGGCCCAGAAATTCATAAACCGGGCGCATCCAGTTGGCGTCACGCTCCGCCAGATAATCATTGACGGTGACCACGTGCACGCCCCGTCCGGTGAGCGCGTTCAGATACACCGGCAGCGTTGCCATCAACGTCTTACCTTCACCGGTGCGCATTTCGGCGATCTGATTGCTGTGCAGCGTCTGGCCACCGATCAGCTGCACGTCGAAATGACGCATACCCACGGTGCGCGACGCGGCCTCCCGCGTCGCCGCGAAGGCTTCCGGCATCAAGTCGTCGAGGTTGGCCCCATCCGCAAGACGCGCCTTAAATTCATCGGTCTTGGCGCGCAACGCCGCGTCGTCGAGCGCCTTGTACTCGTCTTCGAGTGCATTGGTTTTCTTGACGATTTTGCCGTACTGGCGCAGCAGACGCGCATTGCGGCTGCCAAACAGCTTGGACAGAAAATTGGCCACGGAGCGGATTCCCGATTGTGAGTGGTGGTACGGCCGGGCCCGCGAGGTGCTCAGACCGTCAGGGCGATATGGTGCCGGACCGTGTTGATTAAAACCCGTCGGCGCAGGGCCGGCGCGCAGTATACCGGCTGGCGAGACAGGTTGGCGACGATTGCGCCCGGATTTTGACCGGTCCGGCCCGCGGCTCCGGTCCTGAGATCAGTTGGTTTGCGCTTTGATGTACTGCAGAGGATCCACCGCTCGGCCGTTGTGGATCACCTCAAAGTGGAGGTTGGGCCCGGTTGCGCGCCCTGTGGAGCCCATCAGCGCAATGGACTGGCCTTTCTCGACCCGGTCACCGACGGCCACCAGATTGGCCTTGTTATGTGCATACCGGGTCACAAACCCGTTGCCGTGGTTGACCTCGACCATATTGCCGTACCCGTAGCGATCCGAAGACCAACTCACGACACCGGCGCCTACCGCTACAACTGGCGCCCCCTCACGGCCCGCGAAATCCACGCCATCGTGGCGGGCCTTCTTGCCGGTAAACGGATCGCTGCGTGTTCCGTAATACGAACTGATCCAGCCCGACTTGACCGGGCGGCCTGCCGGAAACACCTCTTTGTCGAGATTTCGGTTCATCATCAGGCTTTCCAGCACGCCGAGCTGATGCTCTCGATCATCAAGCTGTGCCGTAAGCAGATCCAGCCCGCTGAGCAGGTCCGCCGACTCGACGGGGTCGCCTCGCACTTGACGCTCCGGGCCCCCGCGCGGCGGCGCGCTGTCGAAATCAAATTCACCGTCTTCCAGGTCCGCCATATCGGTAAGGCGCTGACCCAGTGCGTCCAGCCGGATCACGTGGGCCTGCATGCGCCCCACACGCACGGCCAGCGCTTCCAGATTTTCCTGCGCAGTGCGTCGGGCGTTCGAAATCTCGCGTCGCTGGCTGTCGATCGTCGCCTCGAGTTCGGCAATGCGCTGGTCCGGATCAACCTGATGCATCCGGGCAGCGACGAGAAACCCGGCGAGGAACAGAATGCTGGTGACGATCGCAAGCACCAAAGCCGCGGCCGCGATCGATTTGGGCTGGTTCAGATCGAACTGCCACGAGGAGCCACGGTGCTTTGTGAAGACAATAACGTTCATATAATGTGAGTTGCTCGCATCACGACGGCAGAACGGCCATGACCACCAACAAACCGGTTCCAATCCGCGACGTGCTGAGCGGATCGCAGCTCGGTGGAATGACCGAAAAAATAAAAAATAATCAAGAGCTAGCGCTCAAACTCCGCGAGGTGCTGCCCGCCTCGGTACGCGCACACCTGCTGAGTGCCGACGTCCATGACGACCAGCTCACAGTCACAGCGGACCATGCAGCGTGGGCGGCAAAACTTCGATACTACACGAGCGAACTTCTGAACAGCATGGCGGTAGATCACAATTTAACCGTGAACCGAGTCGCTGTGAGGGTGCGTCCGCCGCTCGATCAGGACGCCATGCACCGCACTACATAAGCGGGCAAGCATACGTGGCGCGGGGGCAACGTCAAGTTGCCCGATTTCCGGGAAGAGAATGTGTTCGGCGTCAGCCGCTCAGCGCAACCGAGCCGGCGTATGAGACCGGCGAGGTCTCGACGTCGTCAAATGTCACCAGTTCGTAGCAGGACGCATCGGCCAGCAGCGCGCGCGCCAGGCGATTGTTCATGTCGTGCCCGACCTTGTGTCCGCTGAATTCCCCGATCAGGCTGTGGCCCAGCAAATACACATCCCCGATGGCGTCGAGCATTTTGTGTTTGACGAACTCGTCTTCATAGCGAAGGCCGTCCTCGTTCAGGACGCGGTATTCGTCCAGCACGATCGCATTGTCCATGGAGCCACCCAGCGTCAGGTTGCTCTTGCGCAATGCCTCAATGTCACGCATGAATCCGAAGGTGCGTGCACGACTGATCTCTTTCAGGAAAGCGGTGGTCGAAAAATCCAGCCGACCGGTCTGCAGGTGCTGTTTGAACACCGGGTGGTCGAAGTCGATCGTCAATAGCACCCGGAAGCCGTCGTACGGAGTGAGCTGCGCCCATTTGTCGCCGTCTTCGACCCGGACCGGCTTCGTTACGCGGAGAAACTTCTTCGGCGCGCTCTGGAGTTCGATCCCCGCCGACTGCACCAGAAAGACGAACGGCCCTGCACTGCCGTCCATGATCGGCACTTCCGGTGCGCTCACATCCACGTAGGCGTTATCGATGCCGAGGCCTGCGAACGCGGACATCAGGTGCTCAACGGTCGACACTTTTGCATCACCGTTCACCACGGTGGTGCCCAGGCGCGTATCGCCAACGCTGGTCGCGCGCGCGGGAATATCCACCGGCTCGTCCAGATCGACGCGTCGGAACACGATTCCGGTGTCCACTGCTGCGGGTCTGAGCGTCATGAAGACCTTTTCACCCGTGTGCAGGCCCACGCCGGTGGCGCGGATCGTGTTTTTCAGTGTGCGTTGTTTCAACATAATATGCCTGATCAAGAAGCTGTTTTGCCCTGGCGTGCGCCGTTGGTCATCACTCTTGGAAGGCCGCCT
>JBCCMA010000152.1:0-8196 GCA_039026595.1 Pseudomonadota bacterium | reverse complement strand
TTTGGCCAGATCGGCGAAGTCGTCTCCGCCTTCAATTTTTTTCTTCAGATCATTGGCCTCACCCTCGGTGGAGACCAGAATATGGCGTGCTTGAGCAGTTGGCATGAATTAATCCTGATTTGGAAGACGCGCGCACTTTAGCACCGGTCGCCCCGTGCTAGAAAATCCATTCCATCAATCGGTAGTTGGTCATTTCGGCACCCAGAGCCCGGTAGGTGGATTGAGCGCGCTCGTTGTCGCGCTCGACGTACAAGCGGAGTCCGCAGCTGTTACCGGATGCCAGCGCACGGTCTTTTACGGCCTCAAACAACGAGCGAAATACCCCGGACCGGCGCCAGCCCGATGCGACATAGACGCTTTGTATCCACCAGAACTGCCCGTTACGCCAGTCGCTCCATTCGTAGGTCCACATGATCTGGCCGGCAACATGCTCGCCCTCACAAGCCAATAAGTACTGACCGCGTGTCTTGTCGCGGAGTAGTGAATCGACCCCGGCCGTCAGAATATCCTGATCGAGTTCGCGGTCTTCGGTTTCCCGCGCAATGGCGGCGTTGAACGCGACGATCGTGTCTCGGTCGCCGGGTTCGGCTTCGCGGATCAGTAGTCGGGTTTTCGAATCTGGCATGGCCCTGGTACCTCGGATTAAGCGTGCGGTGTTAAGCTTAGCGCTGTTGGGGCCGTAGCTCAGCTGGGAGAGCGTCGCGTTCGCAACGCGAAGGTCGGGAGTTCGATCCTCCTCGGCTCCACCATTTCCCGCCCCGGTAGCTCAGTTGGATAGAGCATCAGATTCCTAATCTGAGGGTCAGAGGTTCGAATCCTCTTCGGGGCACCACTCCACGGCGACGAAACAGCTTGTTACGCAGCCGACACCACGGGCGCCGCGGTACGCGGTACCGTCCGCCCGTTGTTTGACCCGCGGAGTTCCACAGTGAGTTTGAGCCGTATTCCTTTTGTCGCCGTTCTGGGCGCTCTCGCCGGATGCGCCAGCGCGCCGACCGTCCCGACGGCGCCGGCCGTCGATCTTGGTCGATTCATGGGTGATTGGTACGTCATTGCCAATATTCCCACCGCGCTTGAGAAAACGGCACACAACGCGATCGAGACTTATGAGCGGACGAGCGACACGCGGATTGCGACGACCTTCCGGTTTAACGATGGGGCGTTCGATGGGCCGCTCAAGACCTACAATCCCGTTGGGTTTGTTCGTGATGATCCGTCGAACGCCGTATGGGGCATGCGCTTCATCTGGCCAATCAAGGCGGAGTACGTGATCGCGTGGGTTGATCCGGACTACAGCGAGACCATTATCGCGCGCTCGAAACGCGACTACGTCTGGATCATGGCGCGTACGCCTCAGATCGAGGCGTCACGCTACGCATCGCTCGTGGAGCGTGCGGTGGAAATGGGCTACGAACGCTATCGCATTCGCCGTGTGCCACAACAGTCATTGGCCGAGCGCGCGGTCAAATAACGCGCGCCCGGCGCAAAGCCAGCCTATTTGGTTTTCTGGAATTCTGCCTCGATCAGCAGCGTGACCTCGTCACCCACGGCCGGCGCGTATTTCCCGAGGTCCCAATCCGAGCGCTTGATGACGCCCTTGGCCGAAAACCCGACCTGAGGCACTTTCGAGCGGAAGTTCTTTCCTGCTTTGTTGAACGTGACGTCGAGCGTGACCGGCTTGGTAATGCCTTTGAGTGTCAGATCACCGGTCAGCGTGCCGCCATCGTCGCTTGGCGAAAACGCGGTCGTCGAGAACGTGGCTTCCGGGTGGTTTTCAACGTCAAAGAAACCGCTCCCACGCAGATGGTCGTCAAAGATATCCACGCCACTGTCGATGCTGCTGGTCTGGATGGTCACATTGACCCGGCTGGCGGCGAGATCAGACGGATCGAGGGCCAGCGTACCGTCGAACGACCGGAATCGGAGGTAGGGCTTCGAATACCCCTGATGATCGTAGAAAAAGGTGATGTACGCATGGGTTTTCTCAACCTCATAGTTGCCGGCCGGCGTATCACCGAGATCGAGCGCGGTGGCCGAAACGGCGAGGGCGAGGCTTGACAGGCCAGCGGCGACAATCGCGGCGCGGGAGAAAATGGGGAGGGGCTTAAGCATGGGCGGCTCCAGTAACAGGCTCAGGAAAAGGGGGTAAGACGCGGCCGCTACGGGCTGTCGGGCCGGTAGCGCCGGTTTGATTGGACGCGGTCCGCAAATTATCGAACAGGCGGGCATTTTTGTCGAACCAGCATTCCTTCGGATGTTGCCATCGGCTAAACTACGGTCCCGGCAGGACACCGGTTATATACGGGATCACAACGGCCAAACTTCACCGCCGCAGGAGTTGCCGTCACCATGAGTGACTCACTAGAGGCGCGTTACGCCTCAAGCCCTCTTTTTGGGGGAAACGCCGCGCTCGTCGAAGCGCTTTATCAGCAGTATCTCGACAACCCCAAGGCCCTGGATCCGGCCTGGGTACACTATTTCAAGTCGTTAACAAACGGCGCCGGCCCCGACGTGGATCACAACACGATTCGCGAAGCGTTGGTCGAGCGCGCGCGCCGACCGTCGGTGGCCGCCGCTCCCGTGACAGATGCGTCCTCGGGTGATCTGGAAAAGCAGGCGGCTGTTCTGCGGCTCATTACCAACTATCGTCTCCACGGCTATCTTGAGGCCCGGCTTGATCCGCTCGATCTGACGCCGCCGCCGTCGGCGCCCGATCTGGCGCTCGGATTCCACGGCCTGACGGACAGTGATCTGGAGACGCGCTTCGTCACGGCCGATCTCGCCGGCACCGATCAGCTCACGCTCCGGGAGATCGTCAGTGCTCTGGACCGCATATATGGCGGGCCGGTCGGCGCCGAATTCTCGCACATCAGCAACACCGCGGAGCGCCTGTGGCTGCGCGAGCGGTTCGAGACCGAGCGTATGGGCGGAACGCTTGAAAATGCCCGGCGCGAGCAATTGCTGGCGCATCTCACTGCGGCAGAGGGCATCGAGCGCTATCTGCATACGCGCTACGTGGGTCAGAAGCGTTTCTCGCTAGAGGGCGGTGAGAGCCTCATTCCGCTGATTGACGAGGTGATCCAGCGCGGCGGATCGCAGGGCGTGAACGAATGTGTGATCGGCATGGCGCATCGCGGTCGGCTCAATGTTCTGGTCAATGTTCTGGGCAAGTCGCCCTCTGAGCTGTTTTCGGAATTTGAGGGGACCAGCCGGGTGAGTACGACTGAGGGCTCGGGCGATGTGAAATACCACCTTGGGTTCTCGGCGGACCTCCGCACATCCGGTGGCAACGTCCACGTTGCGCTGGCCTTCAACCCCTCTCATCTTGAGATTGTGAATCCGGTGGTTGAGGGCTCGGTCCGTGCGCGCCAGGAGCGGCGCAATGACAAGGGCCGCGACAGCGTATTACCCATTCTGATCCACGGTGATGCTGCATTTGCCGGGCAAGGCGTTGTTATGGAGACCTTCCAGCTCTCCGAGACCCGCGGATTTGCGACCGGCGGCACGGTCCATATTATTTGCAACAATCAGGTTGGCTTCACTACAAGCCATCCCCGCGACGCGCGCTCAACCCCTTTCTGCAGCGACGTCGCCAAAATGATTGAAGCGCCCATCCTGCACGTCAACGCTGACGATCCGGAGGCGGTCATCATGGTGGCGCGCATCGCGCTCGATTACCGCATGCGCTTTAACAAGGATGTCGTCATCGATCTGGTTTGTTATCGCCGACACGGGCACAACGAAGCCGACGAGCCCGCGGCCACCCAACCGCACATGTACAAGACCATTCGCGGGCGCAAGAGTACCCGAGCGTTGTATGCCGACCAGCTTGTAGGCGACGGTGTCGTTGCGGAGAGCGCGCCGCGCGCAATGGCGGAGAACTATCGCGAACGGCTCGATGCCGGACAGCCGTTGCCGGACGCTCTTGTGGGAACCAGCGGTGACGAATATACGATCGACTGGTCTGCGTACACCGAAGGCAGTCTGAACCTCGGAGTCGAGACGCGTATCAGCGCCGAAGCCGCTCAGCGCCTCGGAGAGGCCATGCTGGCCATTCCGGACGATCTGGTGCTGCACAATCGCGTGAGCAAGATTCTGGATGATCGGCGCAAGATGCTGGCTGGCGAGCGCGGCATGGATTGGGGCTTTGCCGAAAATCTGGCCTACGCCAGTCTGCTCGACGACGGCTATCCCATTCGGTTGACCGGTCAGGATTCCGGCCGCGGCACGTTCTTCCATCGCCACGCCGTGCTGCATGCGCAGGATGAACGCCGCACGCACGTTCCGCTGCAGCACCTGTCAGCCGATCAGCCAAAATTTGAAGTGATCGACAGCCTGCTGTCCGAAGAAGCGGTACTCGGTTTTGAATACGGCTTCGCGACCACAGAGCCTCGCACAATGGTTCTGTGGGAGGCGCAGTTCGGTGACTTTGCAAACGGCGCTCAGGTCGTCATCGACCAGTTCATCACGTCGGGCGAGACCAAGTGGGGGCGATTGTGCGGACTGGTCATGTTATTGCCGCACGGATACGAAGGTCAGGGCCCGGAGCATTCTTCGGCCAGGCTTGAGCGGTTCTTGCAAATGTGCGCCGAGGGCAATATCCAGGTTTGCGTCCCGTCCACGCCCGCACAGATGTTCCACATGCTTCGCCGGCAGATGCTGCGCCCGCTGCGCAAACCATTGATCGTTATGACACCCAAGAGCTTGCTGCGCCACAAGGATGCGGTGTCCGATCGGCAGTTGATCGAGAGCGGCGGTTTTCAACTTGTGATTGCTGATCGCGAGATAAAGCGCGACGAAGCGGTAAAGCGGATCGTGTTCTGCAGCGGCAAGGTTTACTACGATCTCAGCGACGCACGCCGCGCGGCCGGTCTCGAAAACGTCGCGCTGGTCCGCATCGAGCAGTTGTACCCGTTCCCGTCCGATTATTATCTGGCGGAGATCGAGCGGTACAGCAACGCCGAGGATGTTGTCTGGTGCCAGGAAGAGCCCCAGAACCAGGGTGCGTGGTATCAGATTCGACATCAGCTGCAGGCGGGCCTTGGCCCTCAGCACAACCTGTTCTACGCAGGGCGCCCGGGGTCGGCGGCACCGGCCTCCGGTTATCACAGTGTTCACGTTGAACAGCAGAAAAATCTGGTCGACGCGGCTTTGGGGCTGGCGCCGAAGTAGCCACCCCCACCCAATTTGTAATCAAACGGAACTCACCGAATCATGAGCGTGGAAGTCAACGTACCCAATCTGCCCGAGTCGGTTGCCGACGCAACCGTGGTGACCTGGCATAAACGCCCCGGCGACGCCGTCGAGCGGGATGAGAATCTGGTCGACCTCGAAACCGACAAAGTGGTCCTTGAGGTGCCGGCACCCGTCAGCGGCGTGCTGGGCGACATCATCGCAGACGACGGGGCCACCGTGACCAGCGGCGATCCACTTACGACGATCGCGGAGGGCGAGGTGGCGGCCAAGCCGGCGGACGCGGCGCCGGAAGCCACCGCAGACACATCCGATAAGGCGCCCGAGGCGGCGGACGGGGCACATAAACTCAGTCCGTCCGTGCGCCGTCTGGTTGAGCAACACGGTCTGGACGCGTCCGCGATCAAGGGCACGGGAAACCATGGGCGCATCACGAAAGCGGACGTTCAGGCCCACATGGATCGAGGCAACGCTGCGCCGGCCGCGCGTGCGGCTGAGTCGGCCAAGCCAGCGGCGCCGCCGGTCGCGGGTGCGCGCACGGAGCAGCGCGTGCCGATGTCACGGATGCGGGCGCGGATTGCGGAGCGGATGGTCGAAGCCCAGAGCACCGCCGCCATGCTCACGTCATTCAATGAGGTGGACCTGACAGAGGTGAAGCGGCTGCGCGCCGAGTATCGGGATTCCTTTGAGAAAACCCACGGCGTACGGCTGGGTTTCATGTCCTTTTTCGTGCGAGCCAGCATCGAAGCCATGCGTCGCTTCCCGGTGATCAATGCGTCGCTCGAGGGCAACGATGTGATCTACCACGACTACTACGACGTGGGCATCGCCGTGTCCACAGAGAAGGGCCTGGTGGTGCCGGTGTTGCGAAACGCCGAGATGATGAGCCTTGCCGACATTGAGCAGTCCATCAACAGCTACGCGCTTCGCGCGCGGGATGGCCAGATCGGCCTTGATGACATCACGGGCGGCACGTTCACAATTACCAACGGTGGCGTCTTTGGCTCTTTAATGTCGACGCCGATCTTGAACCCACCGCAAAGCGCCATTCTTGGCATGCACAAGATTATGGATCGACCGATGGCGGTGAACGGCGAGGTGGTGATCCGCCCGATGATGTACATCGCATTGACGTATGACCACCGCATCATCGATGGAAAAGAAGCGGTGCAGTTCCTCGTGCATGTGAAGCAGGCGCTGGAAGATCCGGCGCGGCTGTTGCTGCAGGTCTGACGCGCACCCAGATTGTCGCCCAGATTACCGCCCAGATTACCGATTGAAACGCGCGGCGCGACGGCGTGCCGGGCCGGAGAGCATAAAAAATGAGTACCACGTTTGACGTCATCGTCATTGGCGCCGGCCCGGCCGGCTACGTTGCGGCCATCCGCGCCGCGCAGCACGGCAAATCCGTTGCCTGCATCGACAAATGGATCAACTATGACGGCACCGCGACGTTCGGCGGCACCTGCCTGAACGCGGGCTGCATTCCGTCCAAGGCGTTGCTCGAGTCGTCCGAGTTGTTTCACCGTGCCGCGCACGAATTCGAAACCCACGGCATTACCGTGTCGCCGCCGGTGATCAACGTGCCGGATATGCAGAAACGGCGCGCGGGCATCGTGAAGCAGTTCACCGGTGGCGTCGAAGCGCTGTTCAAGGCCAACAAGGTCACCGGCATGAAAGGGACCGGTACGCTCACCGCGCCGGGCGAGGTCCGGTTTACTGACCACGATGGCAGCACTCAAGACCTCAAGGCGGATCAGGTGATCCTTGCCGCTGGTTCCCAGCCAATCGAGCTTCCGTTTATGCCGTTTGACGAGGAAGTGATCGTTGACTCGTGGCGTGCCGTGGAATTTGATGCAGTGCCACCTCGGTTGGCGGTCATCGGCGGCGGTGTGATTGGCCTTGAGCTGGGCAGTGTCTGGAGCCGTCTCGGCTCGTCGGTCACCATCTTGGAAGCGCAGCCCGAATTCCTGTTCATGGCGGACCGGCAGGTGGCCAAGAACGCGCAGCGCCAGTTCAAGCAGCAGGGGCTGGACATTCGCCTGAACGCCACGGTCAAGGCGGCTGACAAGCATGACGGCGGCGTCACCGTGCGCTACGACGACAAGGACGGAGAACAGTCAATCGAGGTCGACAAGGTCATCGTCGCCGTGGGCCGTCGGCCTTACAGCGAGGGTCTGATCGCGGACGAAGTGGCCATCGAAAAAGACGATCGTGGATTTGTGGTGGTCGACGACGAGTGCCGAACCTCCATCCCGGGCGTCTGGGCCATTGGTGATCTGGTGCGCGGTCCGATGCTGGCGCACAAGGGTTCGGAAGAGGGCGTCTTTGTCGCGGACTTGATTGCGGGTGAACTCGCGGAGATGAACTACAACGTGATTCCGTCGGTGATCTACACCGCCCCGGAAATCGCGTGGGTCGGCAAAACGGAAGAAGAGTTGAAGGCGGCCGGCGTCAACTACAAGGCGGGCAGCTTCAACTTCGCAGCCAACGGTCGCGCCAAGGCGCTCGAACAGGCCAATGGCATGGCCAAGGTTCTGGCGAGTGCCGACGACGATGAGATCCTTGGGGTGCACATCATCGGGCCAATGGCGGGCGAGTTGATCGCCGAAGCGGTGTTGGCGATGGAATTTTCAGCCAGTGCCGAGGACATCCAGCGCACCATCCACGCCCATCCGAGCCTGTCTGAGGCGTTGCACGAGGCGGCACTCGCGGCCGACAATCGGGCGATCCACGCCATCAACCGTTGAGTTGATCAGTTCGACGCGCCGCCGATCGCCCGGCGGCGCACGGCCAAAACGTTGGGTAGCTGCCCGATCCGCTGCATCACCCGGCTGAGTTCCTCGAGGCTGTGAATTTCGAGCGTGAGATCGAGGCGGGCCTCGAGCGTCGACGGCTCAACGGTGGACTGGACGCTCAGGATGTTGATGCGCTCCATCGATAACATGGTGGAAAGATCCTTGATCAGTCCAGGCCGATCGTAGGCCTCAATCAAGACGTCGG
>JBCCMA010000151.1:0-8272 GCA_039026595.1 Pseudomonadota bacterium | reverse complement strand
GCGCCGTGCGGCCGGCCGTGCTGTCGACACGACGCTACCCGCATCGGCACAGGGCCGCACTTCGACGTAAGAAACATAAGGCACGTCGGCGATGGGCGGCGACGTTTCTGGCACTTGTTGTGGTGGCCGCGCTTCTGGTGGTCCGCGCGATTAATATGGACCCGCCTCCGACGGTGAAACCGTCGAGCCCGGATCGCGGCGCGTCGGCGGGCTCAGCCGAGGGCCGGTTGGGCGGTGCGAGGTCGGAAGGCAGCGCGATCTTTGCGACTTAAAACAAAAAGGCCGCCAAAGTGGCGGCCTTTTTCTTCACCGGGGCAAGCCGACATCAAGCGCACTGGCATGGCCGGGTAGAGCCGATATCCCTACCAACGATGCATGTATTTGTACCCCTTGCCCGGTGCGGATGTCACTAGGGGCATACCCGATTTCACGCAATCCAGCACCGTTTCAGGCCAGGTTGTGGTCAATCCGCTCCGCGACCGCGTCGAGAAATCCGTGCATATCAACAATTGTCTCGCTGTCCGGGTCCTGCGTTTTTCCTTTCAGATCGCCCGTGACAATCCCGGCTTCCACCGTCTCGATCAACGCGCTTTTCAGGCGCGCGCTGTAGCGATGCAACGCGCCGTTTTCTTCACGTTCGGCCAGGGTTTCGAGTGCGTTGGCGAGCGCGAACAACAGCGCGGAAGAGTTGAACAGCGCGACCTCCCCGTTTGAATCCACATACTTCATGTACAAATCGTGCGCCGTTCCGTGCGGCGCTTCGTAGAGCATGGTGCCGTCCTTGCTCTCGATGATCGAACTGGCGGTGGCCAGAGAACCGCCCAGCGCCGCTGAGATATCGGAGAAAATGTCACCATCGAGGTTCTGAGCGGGGTACAGCGCATTGCGCGGTGGATCGGTGATCATCTTGTCGAGTTGGATCGACGGACGCATGATCATGTACGACGGTGGCGGCGTGTCGAGTTTGGCCAACTCGTCTCGCACCTCGGCAATCACATCGCTGAATACATCGTCGTAGTCCATGTATTCGCGTTTGAGGCCAAAGTAGACCTCTTTGTTTTTGCGCGAGGCATCCCGAAACACCTGGCTGACCCAATCCTTGATGGCTTCGCGGTCGTTGGACATGAACAGGATGGGGTCGCCCTGCTGGACCTTGCGGGCGTGTTTTTCCTGGCCATCCACCACGACTTTCAGGATGCCGTCCTCGCCCGCCGCTGCGTTGTAGCTTCCGTACTGGTCGCCGCCACCCGCGCTCATGCGGGAAATCGATACATGCGCCTCCCGGTCCGGAATGCCGTAGGCTTTGAGTCCGCGGACCAGCTTCAGGAGCTTTCGACCCGATGTATTGTCCGGTACGCCCCAGAGGGCGCGCTCGGGGGGATTGGCGACCACGCGGGCGGCCTGCGCGTCGATCAGCTCGTAATGGTACTCGAGACCGGCGTCCGCAAAGCGCTGCGCGTAGTCGTTCTCGAATATCGTCTCGATCGCCTCACGCATGACACCGTCGTAGCCCGGGATCACGGTGTCTTTGAGGCCGAGATACGCGGGTCGTCCTTCTTCCAGTGCACGACTGAAAAAGGCGTGCGCCCACGCACGAACCTTGTCGAGATCATTGGTGGCAAGAAGCCATGGATCGCCGCGATTGATAAAGCGACGATGGAGCTCGACCGGGTCGCCGCTGGCGCCAACAAAGAGCACCTTTGCCACTCCTGTGGCATCAGACAGTTCGTTGTGGCTGTCCTTGATGCCGCCGTCGTCCATAGTGAACACGTCAATATCCCGACCGACCCACCCCGGACGGTGGACGGTCAGATTGCGGAACTGGATGTCCTCGCGGGTAATGTTGCCGCCGATGCCCTTGCGGATGGCGCCGTTGGGCGATTTGGTGGCGAGTCGGTGCAGCTCGGACTCCTTTAAAGTGGGGTGTTTGGCAAGAAGGGCGTCAAGCTGATCCCGGTTAACGGTGACGCCGGCGTTCTTGATGCCCACGCCGTGGTGCTTGAGCGCGGCGATCGCATCAAACACAACCTGGCCGTTACTGGTCAGGCGCTTCTCAGCTGATAAGTCAATTTCGACCAGCTCGATGTTGAGCCGGCTATGGAGGAATTTCTGAAGGATGAGTTCAAAGGCAACCTGGGCCATTTCATCGCCGTGCAGGACGACGAGCGGCCGGGCAACCGAGATCTTGTCGGGCATGGAATACTCCAGGAATGTGGGCGGCAGCTAGCGCGCGTATTGTGCCAGATTCGGTGCGGCCAAAGGCGCCATCAGGCCGTCGGAAGGCCGCCGCCTATGATCCGCACCTCGCGCTGAGGGAATGGAATTTCCACGTTACTGGCCTTGAGGGCTTTCCAGATCAGCATGTTCAGATCCGCGTCCACGCGATTGCGCCCGTCGTCGATGCCTTCCATCCAGTATTCGATCAGGATATCCACGCCGCTGTCGCCAAACCCGCTGATTTCCGCATCCGGCTGTTGCTCGATGGGGATGTCCTCGCCGCTCAATACCTGCGGGTGGCCGGCAACCACCTCCTTGAGCGTATCGAGAAGCGGCTCCAGATCGGTGCTGTACGCCACCTGAAACTCGATGGCGTAGCGCTGCCGGATATCGTCGTGGGTCCAGTTGACGAAACTGTCGGTGACGAATTTCTCATTCGGCACCACGACGTCCTTGCCATCGAACGTCTTCAGAATGGCCGACCGCATGGTTAGCGCGCGGATCACCCCCGCTTTCCCGTCCTCGAGCTCAACATAATCGCCGACCGTTAACGAGCGATCGAGAAGCAGGATGACGCCCGAGATGAAATTGGATGCGATGGCCTGAAGACCAAAACCGAGCCCAACGCCGAGGGCGCCTCCGAACACCGCCAGTGTGGTCAGATTGATCCCCATGACCTGCAGCAGCAAGATAAAGATGACCACGAACAGCCCGATCTCGAAGAGCTTCGCGAACACCTCGCGCGTGGCCACGTCGAGGTCCTCTTGCTGGCGGATGTACTGCTTGCCGGTGTCGTTTGATTTACGCCCCAGCCAGAACAGGATCGTGCCGAAAATAAGCACCCGAAGAACGGTGTACAGGGACAGCGACAGATTGCCCGACGTGAAACGCACCGTTTCCAGCCAGCTGGTCACCGGGGCAAGCAGACCGAATATGTAAAGCACAGCGATGGGCAACAGGACCCAGGCGATAAACCGTCTGGCGAGCGCGCTGCTGGCGAACTGCCGGTTGGTCAGCGCCATGAGTCGGATAAACGTCAAGCTTTCGACGAGTTGCAGCAGTACCGCTTCACCAAACTGTGTCTCGCTGATCCGTACACCGGCGCTCAAAAGCGGCAGCGCGAACAACCAGAACCACAGTGGCCCGAGGCGCTCTCGCAATTGCGGCCAACGGCCGGACTGGTCGTCCGGTGCGAGAAAACGCCGGGCGATTCGCGCCATGAATCCGGCGATCAGAAACGCACCGATGATCAGGCCTATCTGGGCGTAAAACGCTGGCCCGGACAGCCAGACTTGCAAGTGACCCAGAGCGCCTGTGAGCAGGGCGCCAATCTGTTCGACCGACAACCACTGGTCGAGGTTTTCAACAACGTTGTTTTCCATAAGCGAATTACAACACAGCTAAAGGCGACGGTGGGGGCACAACGCGTTCGGATTTAACCGTGAATTAATTGACGTTGATCACACGACCCGGCAAGCGAAAGAGAACTGGTACACCGCGTCAAAAGTCCGGCGATGGTGAAATGAACGGCAGTCAGGGAGCACTTTCCCAAATCCGAATTCACCCTCTCTTCAGGAGTCGTCATGACCCGATATCTGTTTACCGGCGTTCTTGCCACCGCCGTTCTGGTGGCCATCGGACAGACATCCGAACCCGTCGCGGAGCAGGCGTCCGCGCTGGCCCCCGCACTTCCCATTGATGTCCCCGAAGGCTGGATCGTCCAGGCCCGGTCTACCGAGGCCGCGGCGCGCGCCGTAGAAGCGGTCGGCGGCACCGTGGTTGAGGAACTCGGCATCATCAACGGTGTGGCCGCAGAGCTGACGCCGAGTCAGCGCCAGATCATCGACGGTGTGAAGCTGTTTGCCAACAGCGAGATCACCGTGGCTGCACGTACGCGCGGCAAGAAGTCGGCCGGTCTGACGGCCCTCTCACCCGTGGCCGCGGTCGCCACCGCAGGCACGTCGTCGCTGGTGGCAGACCAGCTGCAGGGCGCGATCACGGCAGCCGACGTCCAGAACAACCCGAGCTACAACCCGGGCTTCCTCGACGCCAACCTCGTGCATGACAGCGGCGTACTTGGCACCGGCGTTCGCGTGGCGGTGGTCGACAGTGGTATCTGGAGCGACAAGGATGCCAGCGGCATCGGCACACGCGTGCTGGGTGAGGTCAATACGCTGGGCCCGTCGGTGGTGATCTCGCGCGCAGAGCATAGCGATGAGAACGGCCACGGCACCCACGTCGCCTCGGCCATGCTGAGCAGCGGTTCGTGGCAGGGCGGCTACGAGGGCATCGCACCGGGCGCCGGGTTGATCTCCGTCAAGGCCTTCGATGAAGAGGGTCGCGGTTCCTACCTGAGTGTGATCCGTGCCATCGACTGGGTGGTCTCGACGAACGATGCGACGAACGTGCGTGTCATGAACCTGTCGTTCAGCGCAACGCCGCAGTCCCATTACTGGGACGATCCAATCAACCAGGCCGTTATGCAGGCCTGGGCGCAGGGCATTGTGGTGGTGGCGTCTGCCGGCAACACCGGTCCGGATGCTCTGTCGATTGGTGTGCCGGGGAACAACCCCTACGTCATCACCGTCGGCGCAATGAGTGATAATTTCACGCCCGCTGATGCCAGCGACGATCACCTCGCGTCGTTCTCATCTGCCGGCCCGACCTACGAGGGCTTCGTGAAGCCCGAGGTTGTGGCACCGGGCGGCCACGTCCTGGGGCGTATGGACCCGTCCTCGACCATCGGCCTCGCGCATCCTGCCTCCACGCACATCCGTGGAAATCTCTTCACGATGTCGGGCACATCGCAGGCCGCCGCGCTGGTCAGTGGCGTAGCGGCGCTGATGCTCGAGTCGGACTCCTCACTGAGCCCGGATGATGTGAAGTGTCGCCTGATGGCCTCGTCGCGTCCGGCGCTCGATGCCGATGGACAACTCGCCTACAGCGTCTTCCAACAGGGCGCGGGCCTTGTGAACGCGCTGGGTGCCGTCAACAGCGGTGCGACGGGGTGTGCGAACCGTGGACTCGACATCGTCGCTGACCTCAAAGGCGAAACCCACTTTGCCGGCCCCGCCCAGCGAGGTAAGGACGGCGGCTACTACGTGATGGATATGGGAGCGCCGACACCCGGCCAGCTACTCGACAGCGACGGCTTCGTCTGGAGCGATGGCTTTGTCTGGGGTGATGGCTTCGTCTGGTCGGACGGCTTTGTCTGGAGCGACGGTTTCGTCTGGTCCGACGGCTTTGTCTGGAGCGACGGCTTTGTCTGGAGCGATGGCTTTGTCTGGAGCCAGGGCTTTGTGTGGAGCGACAGCTTTGTCGAACGTCGACCGAAATTCTCGACGGCGGGCGTCGGCGAGTGGGTCCCACACGAGTGAGCCGCACATCATGATCGCAGCGGATCGGTCGCTTGACCTCGGGTAGCGGACAAAAGGACGCACACACTTGACGGCATGGCGACATAAAATAATCACGGCAGGGCTGACTTTGTTCAGCCCTGTCGTCGTTGCTGCGGCAGCGCCTCCAATGGTCTTTTCGCACCTCGATGTCAGCGACGGACTATCGCAGAACTCGGTTCTTGATGTTCATCAGGACCGCGACGGGTTTATCTGGGTGGCCACCGAATCCGGCTTGAACCGCTTCAACGGATACGACTTCACGCAGTTTAATCGGGATCGCGGAAACGACGCGGCGCTGTACAGCGGCTACGTGTGGGATATCGATGAGGACGCCGACGGCGATCTGTGGCTGGCGACGAAGGGCGGCGGGCTGGTGCGCTACATCCGGTCAGACGCGCGCTTCGAGTCCTATCGGCACGATCCAGGCAACCCGAACAGTCTCGCGTCCGACTCGTTGCGCAGTGTTCTTGTCGATGCCGCCCGCAATGTGGTCTGGGTGGGCACGCGTGGCGGAGGTCTCGACCGACTCAACCCGACGACGGGCGAATTTACCCACTTCCAGCATCGTGCGGACGACAAGAGCACGCTGTCGGGCAACGTGGTAAACGACATTGTCCTCGACAGCCGGGAGCGCCTCTGGGTTGCCACGCGCAGTGGCATCAGCGTTCTCGACGATGAGACGGGGCGGTTCCGTCACTACCAACGCGGGGCGGTCAACAGCGATGGCCTGACCGATGACGCGATCTCTGATCTGTTCTCCGACAGCGCAGGCGTGATCTGGGCGGGGACATTTGAGGGAGGCTTGCACCGCTACGATTCGGTGACGGATCGATTTATTCACTATGGACACAACGCGGACGACAGCGCGTCGCTATCGAGCAATTTCGTCCACAGCATTCTCGAAGACCGGCAGGGCCGTCTTTGGGTGGGCACCCAGGACGGGTTGAACCTGTTTGACCGTGCCAACGAGACGTTCACGCACTACGTCAAGATCAAGAACGATCCGCGCAGTCTGGGCGGTAATGACGTGTCGGCGTTGTTGCAGGATCGCGGTGGTGTGCTGTGGGTCGGCACACGCGGTGCCGGACTCAGCCTCTGGGATCCACGCAGTTGGCAGTTTGGACACTACACCAACGACCAGCTTGCTGGTGCCATGACCGTTGCGATGGCGACCGACGCAGAGCAAAGCGTGTGGATTGGCGCGCTGGGCGCGCCGCTTGGACGCCTGGACCGCAAGACTGGCGTCTTCACAACGCTTGATGACTTGTTCGGGCGTGAAGGCGTGCTTGAAGACCCCAGAGCCATGGCGTTGCACATCGATCGCCGCGGCATTCTGTGGGTCGGCACGATGCGCGGTGGGCTGCATCGCATCGATTTGTCGCAAAAGACCGTCGACGTTTTCCAGCACGACCCCGATGATCCGGCGTCACTTAGTGCGAATGCGATCATGAGTCTCACGGAAGACTCGCGCGGCCAGCTCTGGGTTGGCACCTTCGGCGCAGGCGTGTGTCGCTATGACGACAAGACACGCGCGTTCACGCGGTTTGCCTCCGAGCCGAATAACCCTTCGACGCTCAGTTCACCGCGCGCCACAGCGCTCGCCTTTGACGCCCGCGGTCGGCTCTGGGTCGGTACCGATGACGCGGGTCTCAATGTACTGAATCCGGCCTCGGGTGAGGTGCATCGTTTCGAGCACGATCCCAAACGATTTGACGGTCTGTCGTCGGCGGGTGTGTACGATCTGAACGCAGATCAGGACGGGGTGTTGTGGATTGGGACGACCGATGGTGGCCTTGACTGGGTCAAGGACGCGTCGGCCGACATCGCAGACATTCAGTTTGGAAACATCGATCAAACCGACGGGCTGCCGGACAACACGGTATACGGTGTCGAGGTGGATCGGGCTGGCCATCTTTGGTTGAGCAGCGACAATGGCCTGACGCGCTACAGTCCCAAGAACGGCGCTCTGCGGACGTTCCATCGCCGCAGCGGATTACAGGGTGAGGAGTTTAACTTCGGCGCCCACCACCGTGATGCCTACGGCTGGCTCTACTTCGGCGGCGCGAACGGAATCAACGCGTTCGATCCGATGTCACTCGAAACCGTCCGTCCCGCGCCGCGCGCTGTGCTGACAAGCTTTGAGGTGTTGAACGAACCGGCCGAGCTTGATCGGCCGTTGAGCCAGATTGAGCGCATCGATCTGACGTATCAGGATGACGTCATTACGTTTGAATTTGCGGCGCTCGATTTCGTCGATCCGAGCAAGAACCGCTATCGCTACCGCCTGGAGGGCTTTGACAGGGACTGGGTCGACAACGGGCATTTGCGCCGTGTGACGTACACGAACCTCGAGGCCGGTGACTACACATTTCGCGTTCTGGCGTCCAATAGCGACGGGACGTGGAGTGGCGAAGAGCTGAGTATTCCGATCAACGTGTCGCCGGCGCCGTGGCAAACGCCGCAGGCCTATGCGGCGTATGTGTTCGCTGCCTTCCTTCTGATTGGCGGCGTGTTTTACTGGCAAACGCGGCGTCTCAAGTCGGCGGCGCAAATCAGGCAGCTCGCTTACTACGACACGCTGTCCGGTCTGCCCAACGTCAAGTTGTTCCGTCAGCGTCTGGCCGAGGCGCTTATATCCGCTGAGGCGGCGGACGATG
>JBCCMA010000150.1:0-8404 GCA_039026595.1 Pseudomonadota bacterium | reverse complement strand
CGCCTGACTGACCGAACGGGCGAGGGAAACTTTAAGATCCTCACCGCCAATGATCAGCTTGCGTAGACGACTCTGCGATAAATCCATCGGCAGGATCAGGTTCAGGTGGGCAGGCGTAAGTTTGACGACGTCGACCGCGTTGTCGTCGACCACCTGACGGATCACCAGATCGCCCGCATCAGAATCGTCGCCGTACACCACGATGTAGCCGCCGTCGATTAACGGGACGAATACCGAGGTCACGGTCAGGTCAAACGCCATTGACGAAAACAGCGGCCACGCGGCGGGGGTATCACCGTGGTAAGTACGCGCTGCCCAGTCCGCGTAGTTGATCAGTGAGCGGTGCGTGATCTGCACGCCTTTTGGGCGTCCCGTCGATCCGGATGTATAGATGATGTACGCGATGTCGTCCGGGTCAGGCGAACAAACGGGTGACGAGGTTGTCTCGAAATTATCCAGTACGTTCAGGCGCATCGTCGGGAGCGCGTCGTCTACCCCGGCGGGGCGAGCGTCACCCTCATGGAGGACCAGCGTGGGATTGGCGTCACTGACCATCAGCGCGATTCGTTCTGCCGGGTAGGCCAGGTCAATCGGAACGTAAGCTGCGCCCAGTCGTTGCACGGCAAGCATGGCCACCACCGCGCGCGCACTGCGCGGCAGCGCAATCACCACGCGGTCGCCGCGGGTCACGCCACGGGCGGCCAGTTTCTGCGACAGCCCGACCGACACGCGGTACAGCTCGCCGTGGGACACGTCGATGGCGCCGTCCCGAACGGCCAGATCGTCCGGCGAGCGCTTCGCCACCGCATCGATCCGGTCGATGACCGTGTCCTCCGGCGGTGCGTCCTGAACGGGTGCGGCGCCCAGTGCAAGTTTGTGAATCGTTGCGTCATGGTCGAGCAGGCTCACCCGCTGTATCGACTGATCCGGTGCCGCGAGCATCGCATCGAAGAGGGTCAGGAAATCGCGTTGCGCCCGCTCGGCGTCGTGTTCGTCAAAGACGTCCTCATGCACATCGAAAAACAGCCGCAGTTCGTCCGATTCGTCAAAATCCTCAACTTGAAGCCGGACGAGATGATTGCGGTCACCGTGGTCTGCATGCACCCACGTCGATTGCATAGGCATGCCGGCGAAATCGCCGTAGCGCGCCGTGATGGAGTTCAACACCACATCAAACGCGCGTTGGTGCTCGAAGTTCGTGGCCCCGGGCGGCGCATTCAATAAAAGCTGGCGCGTGGCGACGCCTACCTTGCGGTACAGCGATACAAATGAATCATGGTCGTCGACGGTGACCTTAAGTGGAAATACCTCGATGTACATGCCGGGCGTGCGCTTGTCGATCGCCGCGCTCCGGTTGTGCGTTGGTGTGCCGATGGCGAGATGGTGCTCGCCGCTCAAGCGGTGCAGCCAGGCGAAGTAGACGGTCGCGAAAGCCTGTACGCGCGCGAGGTCGGCGGTGATCGCGGCGAAGGGGGCGTCCGCCGTCAGTGTGGCCAACGCGGCCGTGCGCGCTGGCCCGAACACGCACGCCACGCGCTGCGTGCGACCGGCGCGGTGCGCGGGGATGGACCGGTAGAAGCTGGATGGTGCTGACTGTGTTACCAGCGTCTCTTTCCAGAACGTCGCGGCGCGCTCAGCCGCTTTGCTCTCGCGAGCGCGCTGCTCCTTCTCCACATAGTCGAGAAAGGAGGGCAACGGCGCGACCTCGTCCAGCGCGCCGGAGATTGCCGCGGCGTACAGCGTGGACAAGTGCTGGAACAACACGGCGGTGGACCAGGCGTCCGTCGTCAGGTGGTGCTGATTCAGAAACCACGCAAAGCGCGTCTGGTCGAGGATTACAAGTGCTGCATCGATCAGACACACCGTGGTATCGAATCGACCCTGCGCCCGGTTGGTTTGCCATCGGTGCAATGCGTCGTCGGGTTCGGCATCGTCAGACAGGTCGATCACGTCAAGTGTGTGGGCGATGGACTCGTTGACGGTCTGGTGCGGGACGCCGTTACGCTCGCGAATGGTGATGCGCAGCGCGTCGGCATCGCGCACGAGCCGCGCAAAAGCGGACTCGAAGGCCTCGATATTGAGCGGGCCTTCCATCACGAAGGTCATCGCCATGTTGTAGAGCGGTTCGTCCGGTTGAAGCTGTTGCCCGGTCCAGATCAGGTGCTGGCTGCGTGTCAGCGGATAAGGAACACCGACCGATGGCAAATCAGGCGCTCTCCCCGGCGCCACGCGACGACAGGTACGCCACGAGGCGATCAACCGTGCGGAAGTTGCTGCTGACCAGATCCTCGGGGGGCACAGCGAGTCCGAAGGTCTGCTCGATGAAGTCCATTAGTCGCATCATTCCGAGCGAATCCACCATGCCATCGGCCAAAAGGTTCTCGTCGGTGGCCACATCGTCCATATCGTCGAGTAATTCGGTGCGAATGTAGTCGAGCAGTGTGGTGGCGATGGCCGTGGTCATGGCGGAGGCTCCGGCGTTTCGGATGAACGTGGTGCGGCCGAGTCAGGGTGTTGTTGTTGGTGCTGGCGCGCGGCCGCCGTCTCCGCCAGCGTTCTGCGGTCGATCTTGCCACTCGTCGTGCGCGGAAACTGTTTCGTAATGTCTATCCGTGCCGGCACGGCGTACCACGCGAGGCGGGTTTTGACATAGCGGGTGATGTCGTTCAACAGCGCTTCCCGTGCGCCTACTGTGTCACGTTGCAGGGTCACCTCGACCTGCACCGTCGCCCCGCCTTCGGCATCCTGAATCACGTAGGCAGCGCTTTCTTCAACAGCAGGATAACCGGTCACGGCCAGCTCAATCTCATCGAGTTCCACGCGATAGCCGCGCACCTTGACCTGTCGATCGGCGCGCCCGATGAAGTGCAGGCAACCGTCGGCGTCAGCGCGAACCAGATCGCCCGTGCGGTAGTAGCGCGTCACGGCGCCCTGCTGCGAACGCCGATCATCGAACACCTGCGCATCGAGTTCCGGCGCACGCCAGTAACCCCGCATCATGGTTGGCGATGCAATGAGCAGTTCGCCGACGTCCCCCGCCGGTACCTCCGAGCCCTGCTCGTCGACGATTACGCCATGTGCACCGCGCGCCACGCGCCCGATGGGCACGGCGTCATTGGCGTCGTGTTCCGGACTCACCGTGTGGTGCGTCACGCCGTTTACTTCTGCCGGTCCGTACATGTTGTCGAATGCCGCGTGCGGCCATCGCGCCATCAGGGCGCACAAATGCGCAGGGGGAAATGGCTCGCCACCGAAGATCACCCAGCGCACCTGATCAAAGGAAAAGCGCTCGATGGCGCCGCGGAGCACAAGCTGGATCAACGCAAACGGCACGGTAAACAAAACGCTGACCCCGGCCTCGTGGATCAACTGCGCGTAGCTTGCGGGCAGTCGCGCGTAGTCTTCCGGGACGATGACGGTGGTCGCGCCAGCAACGACGCCGGCGAAAAAATCGAATATGGACAGATCGAAATGCAGCGGCGCGTGATTGCTTAGACGGTCAGCGGGCGTCAACGCATATTCTTCGGCCGCCCACCGTGCGAAGGCCAACCCGGACGCGTGGGTGTGCATGATGCCCTTCGGTGTGCCGGTCGAGCCCGACGTAAAAATGATGTAAGCCAGTGCGTCCGGCTCGATGCTGATATCAGGCGAGGTGGCTGGCTGCTCGGCCACCGCGGTCCACGACACACAGCGTTCAGAAAGAGCGGGTTGGTCCACGCCGAACAAGGCCCGGGGTGCTCGGCCCATCGTCGCAAGCGTAGCCAATGTCCGACGTTTGGCTCGTGCGCTGATGACAATGTCGATCTGAGCCCGGTCGATCAATGATCCGAGCCGCTCTGCGCCATAGGCCGGATCGAGCGGAACGTAGGCGCAACCCGCTTTCATGACGCCGTAAATGGCGACGGGCGTGTAGATCGACTTGTCCATAAACAACCCGATGCGGTCACCGGACTTGGCGCCATTGGCAAGCAGCGCGTGCGCCAGCTGATTGGCGCGCGCATCAAGCTGGGCATAGGTCAGCGACTCGTCGAGGAACTCGACAGCGAGCTGATTCGGCTGCTCGCGCGCGTGTCGCTCGAGCCAGCCGTGAATCCGCTGTGCCATGCTCTACAGTCCCAAAAGGCGCGCCACGATGTTGCGCTGGATGTCTGAGGTGCCGGCGTAGATGGTGCTGCCAATGGCGTCGCGAGCGTCGCGATCGATGCCGAACTCGCTCACATAGCCACGCGCGCCGTGGATGCGGATAGCATCCAGGCTCGACGCCGTGAACGTCTCGGCCAAGTGGAGTTTAAGCAGGGCGGCCTCGGTCATGGCGTTCTTGCCTGACTGCTTCAGCCAACCGGTTTTGTATAGCAACAGGCGCGCCGTTTCGACGCGCAGCTTCATCTCAACAATGCGATGCGACACCGCCTGAAACTGGCCGATGGGCTTGTCGAACTGTCGCCGCGAGCGGGCGTACGCGATGCAGTCGTCGAGCTGGCGCTGCATCGCCCCCAACTGGCTGGCGAGAATCGCACAGCGCTCCCATTCCAGCGAGCTGGTGGACAGACTGACACCGGCGCCTTCCGGACCGAGTCGCTGATTTTCGGGGACAAAGCAGTTCTCGAACGTCCAGTCACCGAAAGGCACCGTTCGTAACCCCATCTTCTCCCGATTTGGCCCCACAGTAACGCCCTCTGCGCTGGCTTCCACCAAAAACGCCGTGACGCCCCACTTACCCGCCTCCGGATCGGTCAGAGCAAAGACCAGCGCGATATCCGCAATGGGCGCAAGCGAAACGTAGTGCTTGTGGCCATTGAGTCGGTAGCCGCCGTCGACGCGTTCGGCCGTGGTGGTCATACGGTAAAGATCAGAACCGGTTTCAGGTTCTGTGATCGCGTGCGCTCCGATCATCGTGCCGTCGCACATCGGAGGCAGAAAACGCACTTTCTGTTCATCCGTACCAAACTTGACGATGGGGAGCTGCACCGTCCACACGTGTGCATTGACCGAAAACGCAAGGCCATTGTCGGGACAGTGCTGACCAAGCGCCTCAGCGGCCAGCAAGGCGGTCAGGAAATCCACGTCGTCGTGGCGACTGTATTTCGAACCGGCGGCCAGACTGAGCAGCCCGAAATCCGCACACTTTGCCCACAGCTCTGGACTGAACTGACTGTCGCGGTCGCGCGGCACGACGTCGTCCACCAACTCGGCGCGCGCAAACTCCGCGACGCGGTCCCGGAAGGCCAGTTGTTCTGTGGAGAAGGCAAAATCCACGTGTGTCCCCTTACGAGCGTCCAAGCAACCGATTCAGAAGCGCGCCGCCCTGCAGGTCGATCTCGAATCCGCGTTCGATGAACCAATACAACGCGACAACAATAAGCGCCACCGCGCCGATGCGCATCAGGCCTTTGATATAGATCGTCTGCCGACGCAGCGCGAACAGAATCGGAAACAGCGCGCACACAATCACGACCTGGCCCAACTCCACGCCGAGATTGAATCCGAGCAACGAGTGCACAAGATATTTGGGCGGGATACCAATACCGCCGAGAATGCTGGCGAACCCGAAGCCGTGGAAGAGTCCGAAGCCGAAGATAACCAGCCAGATCCGGCGGCCAAAAACGGGGATCAAAATGTCCACGGCCGCCACCGCGATGGACAGGGCGATGATCGACTCCACGATGCGCGGCGACAGCGTGACTTTGCCAAGTGCCGCGAGCGACAGCGTGATGGTGTGGGCAAGCGTGAATATCGTGACAATCTTGAGTACGTAAATGATGGCGTCGCGGAAGCTCTCCACCGGTTGCCACTGACCGTCGACCCTACGGACCACCGACGGGATCAGCAGCGCGAGAAGAAACAGGATGTGATCGATCCCGATCCAGATGTGATGCACGCCCATTTCCACCATCGCGGCGAAGCCGCCGAACGTGGACGTATCCGAGAGATCGTGGGACAGCACACCGGAGCCGGGCTCGAAGCTGAGCGCGATGTTGCCTTCCTGGTCAAAGGTCCCGGTCTTCCAGTTGTTCTGAATCACCAGAAACGCGCGATGCGTGGTGCGCGCATGCATGATGCCGTCATAGCGCAGTTCAATCGATTGCGGCGGTGAGGCCAGTTCGACGAACGCAAAGTTCAATGAAACGTATTGTCCGAGGGGGAGCGCGGTGATCGCGACGCCGGTGAATGGCATGGACATCGGTCCGCCATCGATGCCCATCGCGGCGTGTTCGCGGACATACGCCTGAATCGTCGGCACCGCCGATTCTATGTCCGCCATCGTTGCAGCGCCGTCCGTGGGCAGAGCGAGTCCGAGGACGTCGTTCAGGTCGGCCATCGTAATGTCCACGCGACCCTCAACGCGTTCGTCGTACACATCCACAAAAACATAGCTCTGGTTCACCTTGTGGGCCAAAGCGTGGGAGGAGAACAGCAAGACAATCAAGGCGACGGCGGTGCGGATCATGATGGTTCCCGTTTCGGCGTGTTGTGAAGGGCGGTCAGTGTGTGCGCGACGCACGTGACGTGGGCGAGGCGGAGGGCACGATGTGGGTCATCTTCGCGTGGGCCCGTGTTTCGTCGGCGGTGCCGAGCGCCTCACCGATCGCGTTTGCCAGTGACGCGATGTGCGGCTCACGCATCAGTTCATGGTGCACGTCACCGGGCAGATCCACAGTCTTGCAGTGCTCGAAGAACTGACCCCAACCCAGCGCCTTATCGTTCACCCGCCAGTACTGCTGATTGTGAATGCGAAATACATGCGCCTTCAGCGCAATGGGCGTGATCGACGGGCGTTTGTGCGCGAAGCCGACGTCGCGAATCCACGGATTTCCCAGCCCGACAAATTGCGCATCCGGATCTTCCACTTCGACATAAAGCGGATTGGCCTTGACCGGCGCGCGCTTGACCGGCAGAAGATCACGCACGCGGCCGAGGTAGTAATCCAGCACGCGGCGCGCCCGGTGCAGATAGTAGACGCGCGAGACAGTGTACAGACTCCAGGTGTTGATCACCCCGAAGAACGGCACAGCGCGACCGGTCGCGCCCAGTTTGCGTGCCATGCTGGTGGCCAGATGCGCGCCACCACACATGCCCAGAAGGCCGTACGGCCCGTCGGGGGCGAAGTTCAACAGTGCGCCGACATAGGCATCGGCCATTGATTCAATGTCGACGGGGTCGACCGGCTGCGGGCGCTCGGTCTCGGGCGGCAACTGGATCACGTGCACCGGTTGTTCAGCGGGCAGATGTCGCGTGAGCATGAAGTAGCCTAGCGTGTTGACCTCCGGCGAGGCGACGCAATAAAGCGGCACGCCGCCGCGTCCTTCCTGCAGCGTTGTAACGCTCAGCGCCTGGTGCGGCCATGCCTGACCGGCGAGAGTGTCAACCAGCCCGTCGACGGTGGGCTTCTCATACAGTGACAGCAGAGGAACCGCCAGACCGAGGGCCTGGCAAAGCCCTGCATGCATGCGTGCGGCATCCAGCGACGTCCCGCCCGCTGCAAAGAAGTCGGTGGCACCGTTGACCTTGTCCTGTTCAAGCGCCCGCTCGAACTGTTCGATAACAAGCTGGCGGATGACCGCTTTCGGCATGTCGAACCGGCCGGCCAGGCGAGTGGGCGTCGCCATGCCGGGGTTGCGGCGCCGAGCCGCGGACGTCGGTTCGGGAGCTACCCGCGTCTCGCGTGCCGGGAGCACCAGCGGCTGCTCGTCAATCAGTTCGGCCACAAGGTCGTTCGCATCCGTGCGGGTCAATTTGTTCAAAAAATGTGCCCACCGGCCAAGCACAGCGGCGGCATGAGCAGGCTCATCCGCGTATTGATAAAGACCAAGCCGCAGTCTGTCGTGCTGGTGGGCGACGCTCAGCGTGACCGGATAGGCAGACGACAGATCTTCCCAAAGCGGTGTCATACCAAGTGGCAACGTCTGCGCTGTTTCGCTCAACCACACGAATAACGTGTCAAACAGAGGGCGGCCGTCCGGTACGACGGCGCATCCCGATATGGTCAGCGGCGACACAAACTCAGACCGCGCCCGCGCAAAGCTGCTGCCAGTAATCGTCCGCAACCAGTCGCCGATGGTCTGTCCGGGCTCAATGCGAATGCGCATCGGCAGATTGTTTACAAACGACCCTACGATACTTTCGACGCCCTCGACCGCGGGCGGCCGTCCGGCGACCGCCGTGCCAAAAAGAACATCCCCGGTTGCGCTGGCTCAGGGTGCGCTTGCACTGGTACTGACCGAGCGGCATCAACGCGGGGATGTTCTTTTTGGCACGGCGGTGGCCGGGCGGCCGCCCGCGAGCCAGGGGGGCGAAAGTATAGTATGTTCGTGTTTTTAAAAAAAAAACCAGCGCAGAAGAAATTGGCCCCGACCCACCCACCGCCCCCGGTGGGAACGGCCACCTGGCTACCGCTCGGAGTGTT
>JBCCMA010000149.1:0-8432 GCA_039026595.1 Pseudomonadota bacterium | reverse complement strand
GCCTCGATGGCCCATGCAAAAAGCAGGATCGAAATCGTCATGGTGTCGAGAAGACGCTCGTCGCGCCCATCGCCTCGTTCGCGCCCGCCGCGCCCATTGCACCGGTTGCACCGCGCATGCCGCTCTCAAGATGTGTACGCGCGGCACTCGTGACACCCGTGTCACCAAAGCGTGTTGGCAGACATGCACGCGACAGAGAACTCACAGCGCCACCTCAAGCGTCGGTACACGCGCCATCGCGAGCAGCGCGTCGATGTCGATGGCCGCCGCCACATGATCAGCAAGCGCATCCAGCGCGTCCTCCACACCGGCGCCGTAATCAAACCCTTCAACCGACACCGCGCCCGCACGCCGCAGCCACGCCGCTCGAAACGCGTCACGCGTAAACATGCCGTGCACATAGGTCCCGGCGATGCGCCCGTCCGCGCTCATCGCGCCGTCGGTCCGACCGCCCAGATCAAACACCGGTCGCGAACAATCCGCGCCGCGCGTTTCCCCGGCGTGTATTTCATACCCGCTGACCGGCAACCCACTTTGAACACAGGTGCCGCTGACCGGCCGCACCGTCTTGTCAGCGCCCATTACCGTGTCAACATCGAGCAACCCGAGCCCGTCGGCCTGACCGACCGCGCCGTCAACGCCGTCTGGATCGCGGATCGTGCGGCCGAGCATCTGGTAGCCGCCGCAAATCCCGAGCACACGACCGCCGCGATGCGCGTGCGCCAGAATGTCGTGGTCCCAGCCGTGCTCGCGCACAAACGCAAGATCGCCCAGCGTGGACTTGGTGCCGAACAATACGATGACATCGGCCGTGCGCGGGATGGCCTCGCCGGGCCGAACCCACTCAAACGTCACGCCCGGCTGCTGCGCCAGCGGATCGGCGTCGTCAAAGTTCGCCATGCGCGAGAGCATCGGCGCGGCGATGTGCAGTGCGCCGTCCTCGGCGCGTGTCGATGCCCCGATACCGACCGCGTCCTCCGCCGGCAACCTTGCCGTCGCCGGCAGCCACGGCACCACGCCGAACCCGTGCCAGCCGGTGCGCTCTGAAATGGCCGTCATGCCGTCATCGAACAAACGCACGTCGCCGCGGAACTTGTTGACGATGAACCCCTCGACCATCGCCGCGTCGTCCGGATCGAGCACGGCCTTCGTGCCGACCAGACTGGCGATCACACCGCCGCGTTCGATATCGGCGATCAGGCACACGGGCACATCCGCCGCACGGGCAAAACCCATGTTGGCGATGTCGCCGCGGCGCAGGTTGATCTCGGCGGGGCTGCCGGCGCCTTCCACCACGACGAGCTCAAACTCATCGGTCAGCCGTCGAAAACTCTCCAGCACCGGCTCGAGCAACGCGCCGCGACCGCGGATGTACTCGCGCGCCGAGCGCGCCTCGACCGCGCGTCCGTGCACGACCACCTGCGACGTCTTGTCGGTCTGCGGCTTCAGCAACACCGGATTGAAATCCACACGCGGCGCCAGTCCGGCCGCCTGCGCCTGCAGCGCCTGCGCGCGCCCGATCTCGCCGCCGTCCGGACACGCTGCGGCGTTGTTCGACATGTTCTGCGGTTTGAACGGTGCGACGGACAGCCCACGCCGACGTGCGATGCGCACGACCGCGGCGGTCAAAATCGATTTGCCGACGTCGGAGCCGGTGCCCTGGAGCATCAGCGCCCGGGCGCTCACCGGGCGCCCTCGATGTGCACGTGGTGCCCGTCGATCGTGGCGTCGATGTCGTACACCTCGGCAAGACGTTCGGGGGTCAGTGTGTCGGTTGGCGAACCGTCGGCGAGCAACGCTCCATCGCGCAGCCACAGCAGCCGGTCCGCGAAGCGCGCGGCCAGCGAGATGTCGTGCAACACCACGATGGCGCCGCCGCCGGCTTCAACAAAGTCGCGCACCAGCTGCAGCACGCGGTGTTGATGTTTGGGATCGAGCGCCGCTACCGGCTCGTCGGCGATCAGCAGCGGCGCCTTGGCCGCGAACGCCCGCGCGAAATGCACCCGCGCGAGTTCGCCGCCCGACAACGTGTCGGTGGCGCGGTCGGCGAAGCTGGATAAATCACACGCGGACAAGGCGTCGGCCACGGCTTTCTGATCGGCGTCGCCAAGGCGCCCCAACGCCGCGCCGTGGGCAAAGCGCCCGAGCGCCACGACGTCGCGCACCGGACTGGGCCACGCCAGCGGCCGCGCCTGCGGCAGGTAGCTGGCCCGCCGCGCGCGTTCGGTGGCCGACAGCGTTTGCGTGTCGTCGCCGCCGAGCGTGGCCGTTCCCTGTGTGGGCGCCTCGAGGCCCAGCGCCGCGCGCAACAGGGTCGTCTTGCCCGCGCCGTTCGGTCCGAGTAACGCGACCAGTTCACCGGTGCGGCACGCGAAGCTCACGTCGGATACCAGGCGCGCGTCGCCGCGCACCACCGACAGCCCGTTGACGATCAGTTCACTCACCGATCGACCGCCTCTGCATCGCAATCCAGATAAACGCCGGCGCGCCGATCAGCGCGGCGACCACGCCCAGCTTCAGTTCGTTGTCGGTGGGCATCAGCCGCACGCCGATGTCGGCCAGCACGAGGATTAACCCGGCCAACAGCGCGGAGGGCAACAAAGACCGCGCGGGATCGTGCTGCACCCACGGCCGCACGATGTGCGGCGCGACGATGCCGACAAAGCCAATCGCCCCGGCCAGCGCCACGGCGGCGCCCGTCGCCAAACCCGCCCCCAGCACCACGGCCAGTCGCTGACGGCGAAGATTCAGACCCACGCCGCTGGCGGCCTCGTCGCCGAGCGTCAGCGCCGACAGTCCGCGCCGGGTCATAAACAGAATCGCCGCACCGACCAAAAGAAATGGCGCGGAGAACAACAGATCATCGAAGCTGCGATTGGCCACCGACCCGAGCATCCAGTTGATCATGTCGGACAGCGAAAATGGATTGGGCGCGAGGTTCATCAACAAACTCATCAGCGCGCCGGCAAGACTCGACAGGCCCACGCCGATCAAGATCAGCGTCACGACCGACGAGGTGCGCACGGCGGCCAGCGCGATCAACGCGGTGGCCACCAGCGCCCCGCTGATCGCCGCGATGGGCAGGGCCCACGGGTTGATCGCCACCAGCCCGTAGTACAACGCGAACGTTGCGGTCAGCGACGCGGTCGCCGACACGCCCAGCACACCGGGCTCGGCCAACGGGTTGCGAAGCAGTCCCTGCAACGCCGCGCCGCTCAACCCCAGCGCGGCGCCAACACACAGCGCGGTCAGCGCGCGCGGCAGTCGGATCGACCACACGACAATCCGGTCGCCCGCGTCCGCGCCGCCGATCAGTGCGGCGAGCACGCGCGACGGTGCGAGCGCGGTGGACCCGAGCAGGCAGGCGGCGAACACCGCCACCACACAAGCCAGCAATAATCCGGGCGTCAGCAGGCGAGTCATGTTCCAGCTCCCGCCGCCAACGCCTCGACCGCATCCATCAAATACCACCCGCTGCACGCGGTCCACGCGCCCTTGAGCGGCACGACGGGCCGGCCGCTCAACTGCGCCCGCGCGATGGGATGGCGCATCGGGCTCCACCCGTCGGGGTGGTTGGTGCGTGAATCAAAAAACGCGGCGGCGATCTGGTCGGGCTGGTCGTAGGCCAGTCGCTCTAGGGGGATCGGTTGCCAGCCGCGCTGCGTCTGGAAGTTCGAAAGCCCGGCGGTCACCAGCATCTCGTGCACGAGCGATCCGGGCCCGGTCGTGACGCCCGCGGGCGTCATGTACAACGCCGAGCGCACGTCGATCTCAGGCAGGGTATCGAGCCGTGCACGCATTTCGGCAACGACTTCCGCGCCGCGCGCGGACTCGCCCAGACCATCGGCCAGTGCTTGGATTGTGGACAGCACGGCCGGGATATCCGACGCCCAGCCCACGTTCAACACCGGCACGCCTGCGCGTTCAAAAAACGCCGTGGCGTTCGGTCCGCCGCCGTAGCTGCGCACCACCAGATCGGGTTTGAGCACGAGCACGTCTTCAGCGAGCGGACGCACCACCGCTACACCGCGCGCGGCGTCGCGCATGTACGAGAAGTCCTCGGTGGCCACCGGCGACACAGCAAGAATGCGTTTGCGGTCGAGCAGCTTCAGCACATACTGATCGGCGCACAGGTCGAGGCTGACCACGCGCATCGGTTGCGCGGGTGGCGCGGTGGATTCCGCTGGCGGTTCGCCGCCGCAGCCCGCGGCGAGCACGCAAACCGACAGCCAGCCCCACCGCGTGTGCATCACACTGCCCGGCTAGAACCGCGACCGGATGCCGACGGTGCCCGACACGCCGGGCGTGCCGTAGCCGAGGATCTGCTGGTATTCCTCGTCGAACAGGTTTTCGATGCGACCGTAGGCTTCGATGCGCTCGTTGAACGCGTAGCGCCCGGTCACATCCACGCGCCACCAGCCGTCGAGCGTCGTGCCGTCGGTGTTGGTCTCGCTGCCGTTGTAACGCACAAGCAGGTTGCCCGACAGCGCGCCCGGTGACTGGTACGACAGCGACAGATCACCGCTGTGCTCGGGCAGGCGCGCCAGCGGATCGCCGTTGCCGTCCTGCGCATCGATGTACGCGTAGTCGAGTGACAGTCGCACGGTGTCGGTGAGCGCCACCGATCCGGACAGCTCCACGCCGGTCGACAGCACTTCGTCGATGTTCAGATAGCCCCCAATCAGAAAATCGAAGTTGATCAGGTTTTCGGTGTCCTGGCGGAACACCGTGGCCCCGAGGTCGTAGCGCCCGTCGGCCGACTGCCAGTCGACGCCCGCATCAAAAGCGGCCGAGGTCTCCGGCTCGAGGTCCGCATTGGGCGCGGTGGCGCCGCAGCAGAAAAACGTGGTCTGGAAAATCGTCGGGGCCTTGAAGCCCTCGCCCCAGCTCGCGCGCACGGTGACGCGGTCGCTCAGCGCCCACGCGCTGGCCACGCGCAGCGTGGTCTCGGAGCCGAAGCGATCGTGGTCGTCGTAGCGAACGCCTGCCGTGGTGGTCAGCCCGTCGACCACCTTGAACTCATACAACGCAAACAGGCCGTCGATTGAGGTGTCGTCGTCATTGGCGGTCGTGTCTTCGCGCTCAGCGCCGAACGCCAGCCGGTTGCCGGCCTCGGTCGTGTACGTGCCCAGGTAACGGTAAATCTGCCGGTCGCCCTCCGACCCGAAACTTGATGCGCCGTTGGTGAAGTTCTCGCGGTCGATGTCCGAGTAGCCGATCTGCAGCAGGTTTTCGAGCCGACCGTCCAGCGCCGGAAAGGTGAGCGTGACGTTGGCTGCCAGTTCTTCGGTATCGCTGAGTTCGTCACCGTCGGCCACGCTGCCCGGCGAGCCGAACGAGAAGCTGTCGAATTCGGTTTCGGCGTCGGTGTACAGCACGTCGGCGCTGAGCCGAGCCTGTCCGAGGTTCAGTCCGCCTTTTGCCGTGAGCGTGAGCGAATCGAAGCTGTCGTCTTCGCTGTTGCCGTTGGCTTCATCGGCTTTGGAAATGCCGTCGCTCGACACCGCCACCGCCCCAATCCGGAAGTCGCCCTTGTCGTTGCCGTTTGAGATGGACCCGCCGCCGCGCACGGTGCTAAACGAGCCGCCCTCGACAAACACATCACCGCCGAGGCCGCCGTCGGGCGTTTTGGTGGTGATGGCGATGACGCCGCCGATGGCGTCGGTGCCCCACAGCGTCGACTGCGGGCCTTTCAGGATTTCGATGCGTTCGATGTTCGCGGTGTCGAGCCGCGCGAAGTTGAAGCCACCGCCTGGAGAGGTGGTGTCGTTGACGGGTACGCCGTCGATCAGCACCAGCGTCTGTTCGGTGGCTGCGCCGCGGATGCGCACGCTGGCGTTGCCGCCGAACGCGCCGTTCTGGTTGATGGTCACGCCCGGCGCTTGCGCCAGCGCATCGAGCACGTAGATCGCGCCCATCGCCTCGATGTCGTCGGCGGTGATCACCGAAACGCTCGAACCCGTCTCGGTTTTGGACTGACCGAGCCGCGTGGCGTTGACGACGATTTTGTCGAGGGACTTGGCTTCTTCGGCGAGGGCCGTTGAAAAGGGAACAGAAAGGGCGACAGACAGACAAGGCCCGGCGATCGCTGCGAGTGCAACACGCATTTTGGTTCTCCACCGGCACCCTGCCGCCCGGTACCCGGGGTGCTCCGATAACGACTATGACGGCCTGCATGGCAAAACCAAGGGGCGGCCGACCGTTTCCATGTCGCTTCAGAGAAAAGTGCTGCGTGGGACGCGGGACTTCACTGCCCGCAGGGACTGACCCGGTCCCCGGACGAACGACGCGATGGCCGGTCTCCTGGCTTGCCGATCGTTGCTCGGGGCCGCCTTCCCGATCTCTCGGTGGCGTTTGGGCCCGTCACTCCCGGCTTACAGTTGCGGGTACAGCCACGGTTTTGCACCGTGTTCCCTGTTTAGCCGCACTAACGGCGGCACCATCTGGCGCGAATCGTGACGCCCGATGCCGGTGTTGTCAATTTGCGGCGCGCCACAACTGCGCTAGTAGTCGATGCCGCGCTGCGCCTTGATGCCGGACTTGAAGGGGTGCTTGATTTCGCGCATCTCGCTGACCAGATCCGCGTAGTCGCACAGCGCCTCGGGCGCATCCCGGCCGGTGAGGATGGCGCCGGTGCGCGCATCGCGGGCGTCCAGCCCCGCGATGACCTGCTCAGGCGTCAGATAGTCGTAGCGCAGCGCGATGTTGATCTCGTCGAGCACCACCAGATCGTAGTCGCCGCTGGCCAGCATGGTTTCGGCGCGCGCGAAAGCGGCCTGCGCGGCCTTGGTGTCCGCGTCCTTGTCCTGTGTATCCCAGGTGAAGCCGTCGCCCATGGTGAACCAGTCGACGGCGCCGTCGAGTTTTTCGAAAAACTGCCGCTCGCCGGTGACCCACTTGCCCTTGATGAACTGCACGACGGCCACGCGGTGGCCCCACCCGAGCGCGCGCACGATCACGCCGAACGCTGAGCTCGATTTGCCTTTGCCGTTGCCGGTGTGCACGAGCACCAGGCCTCGCTCGGGGTCGCGGGTCTGCCGCACTTTTTTGCGGTGTTCAGCCTGCTGCTTTTGCATGGCTTTCTTGTGATCGTCGGCGTTGGACATGGGCGTCTCTTTGTTAATCCGGCCAACGGAGAGTCTGACCGTAGTCGAGTGATTTGGAAAAGTCCTCGGACCGGTCGCCGTTCGCAAACACGGCGCGAACGACACCGGCGTGGCAGACCATCAACGTATCACCGTCGCGCTCAGCCCACTCCTGTACGGCGGTCCGGCACCGCGCCTGAAACGCGCGCACGTGTTCACCACCGTGGGGACTGGCGTCCATGAAATCGGCTGCCCACGCGTCGAGCTCGTGGCGCGGTATGTCGGACCACAGGCGCGCTTCCCATCGGCCAAAATCCATTTCGCGGATGCGTTCGTCAATGGTCACATCGAGCTTGCGGGCTTGCGCAATGCGGTCGGCCAACCGCCGTGTTCGGATTAGAGGGCTGGACACGATCCGGTCGAATGTCGGCAAATTGGCCATCGCATCATCCGCATCGGACTCAAACGTATCGGCCACAGCGATGTCCGACTTGCCATAGCAGTACGCCTTACTCAGAACCGGGCGCGTATGGCGCATCAAAATTAATGCCACCAGAGCAACCCAAGGTACGCGCCGAGTTCGCTGATCTGTTGTACCGCGCCCAGCGTGTCGCCGGTGTAGCCGCGCAGACGCCTTTCGAACAGGGTGCGCATGGCGACGTGGCCCGCGGCAGTGCCGACCGCGACGGCCACCATTGCAGAAAAGTCGAACGCGACGGCCATTAAGATCAGCAGCACCGCGCCGGTACCCAGTGCCATCGCAAGCCCCGTCTGGTCGATGCCCTCGGCGGTCGGTTTGCCCGTGCCGTGATCCCGCGCGTAGGTGCTCGTGGCAATCACAAGTACCGCTGACAGCCGGGACAGACCGTGCGCGACAATCAGCGCCGTCACGATGTGATTCGGTGCCAGCGCCGTGAGCGCGGCGGCTTTCAGCGCCAGGACGGAAATAAGCGCGAGCGCCCCGTAGGTGCCGATGCGGCTGTCGCGCATGATGGCGAGGGCCTTGTCGCGGTCGGCGCTGCCGAGGCCGTCGAACGTGTCCGCCAGGCCGTCTTCATGGAACGCGCCGGTCAGCAACAGGCCGGCGGCAACGGCCAGCAACACCCCGACGACAGGCGTGAGCTTTGATGCCGTAAGCATGTAAACCATGGCGCAGAGCAACCCGACTAGCGCGCCGACAAGCGGGTAGTAGCGCGGCGTCGCCGCCATGCGCTCAGGTGTGTACGCGTTTCCAACCGGCACAGGCAGGCGGGTCAGAAACTGCATCGCCAGCGCGAAAGTGGCCAGTTCGTGCTGAGCTATCAACCTGAATCGCGGGTTCATGCCGGTCCGTCCACGCCCGCCGAG
>JBCCMA010000148.1:0-8554 GCA_039026595.1 Pseudomonadota bacterium | reverse complement strand
GTACGACATGACCTCAAACACGGTGATCATGCCCCACACGGTGCCCATCAGGCCCATCAGCGGCAGCATGGCCATAAACGCCTTGATGATCATCAGCCACCGATTGGCGTCGATGGACACCTGCGAGATCAGCTGCTCCCGGATGCGCCGGGCGTGCCAAGACGTCTGGTCCGCCCGGTTGTCCCACACCTTGTGCACGTCCTGCACGGTGCGGCGCATTTCGCCCTGAAAGAACCAGACCCGCTCGATGATCAGCGTCCACATGCCCACAGTGGTGAAAAAGATCACCCACAGCACCCAGCCGCCGGTCTCGAAGAAATCCCGGACCGAAGCAAAGGCATCGACCAGTGCGTGCACTTATTCGCCCTCGGACTGACGGGCGACGATGCCGGCGCTCTGCTCTTCCAGAATCTCGATCTGGCTCTTGCTCATCGACGCGATCACCGAGTGCAGCAGCACCATCGGAATAGCGACGATCAGACCCAGCATGGTGGTCACAAGCGCCTTCGAGATGCCGTCCGCCATCAGGCGCGGGTCGCCCGTGCCGTACAGCGTGATGGCCTGGAACGTGTCGATCATGCCGATCACGGTGCCGAGCAGGCCCAGCAGCGGTGCGACCGCCGCGACAATCTTGATCGCGCCCTGCCACTGCTCGAGCTTCGGCGTTTCCTTGAGGATCGCCTCGTCCATCTTGAGTTCAAGTGTTTCGGTGTCCGCATCGCGATTGTCCGTGTAGGCCTGCAGAATGCGGCCCAGCGGGTTGTTGCCCTTGGGCGTGTTGTTGTCGCGGAGCTGCCCGGAAATCTTGGCTCCGGTGGCCGACAACGCCGCGCCGCGCCATGCGGCGATCAAAAGACCGAACGCGCCAAGGCCGAGGATCACGTACCCGACCAGACCACCCTGACCCACACGCTCAGACCAGTTCGGCGAGCGAACGAGCGCTTGCAGCAGCGAACCCTGCGACGGATCGATGGTCATCTTGACCACGCCCGACCGAGCATCGAACAGACTCTGCGCCGTGGACCGGAAACGGCCCTGCGGCTGGCGACCCAGTTCCTTGATGCTCTTGCTGGCGTCGTCGTAGGACAGGAACTTGTCGCCGGAGATCAGATTGAAGGCCCCGACACGAACCACTTCGCCGTCGTAGGGCTTGCCGCTGGAGTCAAATATCTGAGCATTAAACCGGCTGACGTTCGCCTGCTCGGTCATTTCTTCCTGAATCAACAGACGGAGCGCGTCCAGATCGTCGATCGACGGAAGTTTCTCCGCCGCGTCGAGTCGGTCAAGCAGAGCCGTGCGATCGCCCAGCTGCGCCGTGATCAATGATCCTGACACCACGCTGCGCACCTCGCTCGCCTCCTGACGGACAACGCCAAACAGCTCCTTGAGATCACCGAGCTGGATGTCGAGGCTTTCCTGCGCCTCGGTCAACGCTACTTCATTTGCCTCGAACTGTTCGTTCAAGCTGGCTTGACGGGCTTTTGCCGCCGCGACTTTCTGCGTGACTTCCTCAACCAGCGCGCGCTGCGCGTTGCGATCACCGCGCACCTCGTTCAGACGCTGGCGATCACGTTCAGCGGCACGAGCACGTTCACTCTTGGCCTGTTGGAGCAATTCATTTAGCGACTGGGCCGACGCCGGCGCCGTTGCACCAAGGCTCACACCCAATACGGCCGCTGCTAGCATGACGGCGGCCACGAAGCTGCCCGTGCGGCGTTCGTTGTGCTTGAAGGACTTCATTGTGCGCTCCCCGGAGCCGCCACCGGCAGCATCATTAAGTTGGGTGCCGACTGCTTGTTGGCAATCCGCATCGCGTTATCCACTAGTGTCCGGTATTCGCCCGGCAGGTCTTCCCAGCCCGGCGTACTGGCCGTTTTGTTCCAGAACCGCGTCACCGTGCGGTCCTCGGACTGATAGGCGAGGATGATGCGACCGATCGCCAGGAACTTGACCGACTGCGGGGACCCGCCGACGTCAATCTCGCCGTCGTAGGCTTCGATCTTGCGGCCCATGTCTACCTCGGCTTTGTAGGCTTCAACGATCTGGCGATATTTCTCAGCCGTGGTAACGCCGGAATCCGGCATCAGGTCACGCAGGGTCTGAACACGTTCGAGACGCGACTCGCGCTTGATCGGCATATCCGCTTCGACGAAGGCGCCGAGGTTGTCGATCATGCTGTTCATCAGAGGAATGATTTCCTGCTGCACGATCAGCGCGCCTTCAAGCTCCGATTCCATACCCGCGAGCTTCGTATTCTGATCATTCACCAAGTTCTGCAAATGACGGTTGTAGGCTTCCAGCCGATCGAGCTCTTCCGCCCGTAGCCGGTATTCGGCGAGCAGCTCGGTGGTTTCGTCCGCCATGTTGTCAATCTGCGCCTGGGTTTGGGCACCGTCCCGGGCGCTGCCCGTGGATTCCCCCAGCGCTCGACGCAGCGTGCTTTCCTGAGCCAGCGACGATGCGGCCGTACCGACGAGGGCCGCCAGCATTACCGTTCGCAAGAAAAGTGAAGATCGCATACCTGTACCTTTCAAAAAGCCAAAATCATATCGGTCGATCGTTGCGCCCCACGCCATGCGGTAAACGACTGGCGGGCGGGCAGGCGCAGCGTCTGCACCCCCGGGAAACCTGTGCCTGAGGTGTTTTGTCGCACACCGGGCAGTGTGCGCCGAGCCGCGATCCCCCAACCGCGGTTCTTCGTCGACATTTACGTTTTTTTGTCGACGCCTTTTCATCATACATGCCTGCTTCGTGACCACAAACCGGCGGCCCGAATGAGTTTTATGTTGCATCGCAAGGTAAACAAACCCCACCGTCGGTGCGAGAGCCTTTATAATGCCGCGCCTGCCACGGGCAGGATGCCGGGATACAAAGGTGGCCGGCGCGCCGCTGTCGTGGGCTGCCGCCGTCGCCCCATATCGCCACGCCATCGCGCAGGAAGACGCGTTTTCAAGAGCAAAGCATGCAGATCTTCGATCAACTGACCGCGCAGGGACACGAACAGGTCGTGCTGTTCAGCCACGATGACCTCAAAGCGGTAATCGCGGTTCACAATACGGTGCTTGGCCCGGCGCTCGGCGGCGTCCGCATGTGGCCCTACGCCAATGATGACGATGCGCTGAATGATGTATTGCGACTGTCTCGCGGCATGACATACAAGGCGGCCGTTGCCGGACTCAATCTTGGCGGCGCCAAGGCTGCGATCATCGGTGATCCGGAGAACGACAAGACCGAAGCGCTCCTGCGAAGTCTCGGGCGTTTTATCCATTCGCTGGGCGGGCGCTTTATCGCCACCACCGATATCGGCACCAATGCCGACGACATGGAGACGATGGCTGAGGAAACCGACCGTGTCGTCGGTCTGCATTCGTCGCGCGGCGGCAGCGGCGATCCGTCACTCTTTACCGCCGTTGGCACACTGCACGGCATTCGCGCCAGCCTGAATCACAAGTTCGGGCACACCAACATCGGCGAAGTCTCCTACGCGGTGCAAGGCACCGGCAAAACCGGTGAGCACATTATCCGTACGCTCAGTGAAGCGGGCGCGAAGGTGTTTGTCAGCGACATCAATCACCAGCGGGTCGCACACGTTGTCGACACGTTTGGCGCTGAGGCCGTCGGCCTGAACGACATCTACGACGTCGACGCCAACGTGTTTGTGCCATGCGCGCTTGGCAGCGTTATCAACGAAGAGACGGTCGAGCGCCTGAAATGCGATGTGGTTGCCGGCAGTGCGAATTACCAGCTTGAGTCGAGCGACTGGGGCATCGAACTCGAAAAGCGTGGCATTTTGTACGCACCGGACTTCGTGATTAACGCCGGTGACCTGATCAACGTCGCCACAGAGCTTAACGGATACAACGCCGACCGCGCCCACGCGCGTATCGCACGCATCTTTGACACCGTCACGCGCATCTTCGACATCGCTGAGCGCGAGTCGATTTCGGCGCTGGAGGCCGCCAATCGGATGGCCGAGGAACGTATTCGCACCATTGGCCGCGTGCATGCTCCGTTCAGCGGCGCACCCGCGCGCTACTGACTCAGGAATCACTCATGGCTGCCATCAATACCCGAATCAACGATGACCTCGACATGCTGCGCGACTCCGTGCGCCGTTTCGCCGAGGACGAAATCGCGCCCCGTGCGGCCGAGATCGATGGGAACAACGCGTTTCCGTCTGACTTGTGGCGCAAACTGGGTGAGCTTGGGCTGCTTGGCATCACGGTTGACCCGGACGCAGGCGGCTCGGGCATGGGCTACCTCGCCCACCTGGTGGCGATGGAGGAAATTTCGCGCGCCTCGGCAAGCGTCGGGTTGTCCTACGGGGCGCATTCAAACCTGTGCCTGAATAATATCGCGCTGAACGCAAACGACGCCCAGCGCGAAAAATACGTCGCCAAACTTTGCAGCGGCGAGTGGGTTGGTGCCTTGGCGATGTCAGAACCCGGCGCGGGCTCTGACGTGGTTGGGTCCATGAGTTGCCGTGCCGAGCTGCGCGGTGACCACTACGTGGCCAACGGTTCGAAGATGTGGATCACCAACGGACCGGATGCGGATGTCGCGCTCGTTTATATGCGCACCGCAGGCAAGGACGCAGGCAGCAAATGCATGACCGCGTTTCTCGTCGACAAGGGTACACCGGGGTTCACAACCGCTCAAAAGCTCGACAAGCTCGGCATGCGCGGCTCGAACACCTGTGAGCTGGTGTTCGACAATTGCGAGATTCCGGTGGAGAACGTGCTGGGCACGGTGAACCACGGGGTCTACATCTTAATGAAGGGCCTGGATTCCGAGCGCCTCGTGTTGAGCGGCGGGCCCATTGGAATTATGCAGGCGGCCATGGACAACGTCCTGCCCTACGTTCATGAGCGCAAACAGTTTGATCAGCCCATTGGCGAGTTCGGTCTGATGCAGGCCAAGATCGCCGACATGTACACCGCACTCCAATCGGCGCGCGCGTTCAGTTACCGGGTTGCGGAACAATTCGACCGCGGTGAAGCCACACGACAGGACGCCGCCGCCGCACTGCTGCTCGCCTCGGAGAGCGCCGTCAAGGTGTCGCTGGAGGCCATCCAGTGCCTCGGCGGCAACGGTTACATCAACGAGTACCCGGTGGGCCGCCTGTTGCGCGACGCCAAGCTCTACGACATCGGCGCGGGCACCAACGAAATCCGCCGGATGCTGATCGGGCGCGAGTTGTATCGACAAACCTCGAGCGACTGACGCCCGCGCCACCAAAAACACAAACGAGAATCAGAGGACCATCACCATGAGTCAGGACCCAGTTGTCATTGTGGCCGCACGCCGCACGCCCATCGGGGCCTTTCAGGGCGCGCTCGCTGGCGCCACCGCCATCGACCTCGGCGCCGCGGCCAACCGTGTCGCCATCGCCGACGCCGGCATCGACCCCGAGCACATCGATGAAACGATCATGGGCTGCGTGCTGCCCGCAGGACTGGGCCAGGCGCCCGCGCGGCAGGCCGCCATCGCCGCTGGAGTGCCGACGCACACCGCCGCCACCACCATCAACAAAATGTGCGGCTCCGGCATGAAGGCCGCGATGATGGCGCACGATGCGCTGATGGCCGGTTCGGCCCGCGTGGTGCTCGCCGGCGGACTCGAATCGATGAGCAACGCCCCCTACCTGCTGCCCAAGGCGCGCGAGGGCTACCGCATGGGCCACCAGCAAACGCTGGACCACATGTTCTACGACGGTCTGCAAAGCCCGTTCGACGGCAACATGATGGGCCACTTCGCCGAGCTGACCGCCGACAAATACAGCTTCACCCGCGAAGCGCAGGACGAGTTCGCCACCGCCTCGGTGCAACGTTCGCTGCACGCGATCGAAAGCGGCGCCTTTGACGCCGAAGTGACGCCGGTGGAGGTGACCGTGCGCCGCAAGACGCACACCGTCAGCCGCGATGAAGACCCGTTCAACTGCGACATCGAAAAGATTCCGACCATGCGCCCGGCGTTTCGCCGCGACGGCGGCACTGTGACGGCGGCCAGCTCGTCGTCGATCTCCGACGGGGCCGCGTCGCTGGTGATGACCCGTGAGAGCACGGCGAACGAACTTGGCCTCACGCCCATCGCCCGCGTTTGCGGCCACGCCACGCACGCGCACGCGCCCGAGTGGTTCACAACCGCGCCGGTCACGGCCACGGCCAATCTGCTTGAGAAACTCGGCTGGACCGTCGACAACGTGGACCTGTTCGAGGTCAACGAAGCGTTCGCCGTGGTGAGCATGGCGACCATGCATGACCTCAAGATCGACCATGACAAGATCAACGTCAACGGCGGCGCCTGTGCGCTGGGGCACCCGGTCGGCGCGACCGGGGCGCGCATCATGACGACGCTGATCCACGCACTGCGCCACCGCAAGCTCACACGAGGTGTCGCCTCGCTTTGTATCGGCGGCGGTGAAGCGACGGCGATCGGTCTCGAACTGGTCTGAGGGCTTACGATGGCCGTGCTGACCACGTCAATCGATCGCCAGTCAAAAGACTTTGCGGACAACGCCGCGCACATGCAGGCGTGTGTCGATGATCTGAACGCTCGGGTCGCCGCCGCCCGACGCGGCGGCAGCGACCGGGCACGCGACAAACACGTGGCGCGCGGCAAGCTGCTGCCGCGCGATCGCATTGAAGCGCTGCTCGACCCCGGCAGTCCGTTTCTTGAGATCGGCTCGCTGGCGGCCAACGGCCTGTACGACGACCAGGCGCCGTGCGCCGGCGTGGTCGCCGGCATCGGACGGGTCCACGGCATCGAGACGATGGTCGTGACCAACGACGCGACCGTGAAGGGCGGCACGTATTTTCCGATGACCGTCAAGAAGCATCTTCGCGCGCAGGAAATTGCGCTGGAGAATTGTCTGCCCTGCGTGTACCTGGTCGATTCCGGCGGGGCGTTCCTGCCGCTGCAGGATCAGGTGTTCGCCGACCGCGATCACTTCGGCCGTATTTTCTTCAATCAGGCGCGGATGAGCGCCGCGGGCATCGCGCAGGTCGCGGTGGTCATGGGCTCGTGCACCGCCGGCGGCGCGTACGTGCCGGCGATGTGCGACGAGGCGATCATCGTGCGCAATCAAGGCACAATTTTTCTGGGCGGCCCGCCGCTGGTCAAAGCGGCCACCGGCGAGGTGGTCGACGCCGAGTCGCTGGGCGGCGGCGAAGTGCACAGCCGCACGTCGGGCGTGACCGATCACCTTGCCGACAACGACGCGCACGCGCTGTCGATGGCGCGCGATGTGCTTAAGAGCGTCAACGCCAGGCGGCGGTCCTCGCGCGCCACGCAGCCGTCGACCGAACCCGTTGTGGATCCGGCTGACCTGTACGGCGTGGTGCCGAGCGACACGCGCTACCCCTACGACGTGCGCGAAGTGATCGCCCGCGTCGTCGACGGGTCCGAGTTGCAGGAGTTCAAGGCGCTCTACGGCAAAACGCTCGTGTGCGGTTTCGCGCATGTGTACGGCATGCCGGTGGGCATCATCGCCAACAACGGCATCCTGTTTTCCGATGCAGCGCTCAAGGGCGCGCACTTCATTCAACTGTGCGACCAGCGTCAGATTCCGCTCGTGTTTCTGCAGAACATCACGGGCTTTATGGTCGGCAAGAAATACGAGAACGCCGGCATCGCCAAGGACGGGGCCAAGATGGTCAACGCAGTGGCCTGCGCACAAGTGCCGAAGATCACCGTGTTGATCGGCGGCTCGTTCGGCGCGGGCAACTACGCGATGTGCGGGCGCGCGTACGGCGGTCGCTTTTTGTTTTCATGGCCCAATTCACGCATCTCGGTGATGGGCGGCGAACAGGCGGCGTCTGTGCTGGCGACGGTCAAGCGCGACGGGCTGGCCGCGCGCAATGAAACCTGGCCCGAGGCGGATGAAACCGCGTTCATGGACACCATTCGCGGTCAGTATGAAGATCAGGGCAACCCGTACTTCGCCACCGCGCGGCTGTGGGACGACGGCGTGATCGACCCGCTCGACACGCGGCGCGTACTCGGCCTGTCGCTCAGCGCCGCGTGGCACGAACCGAGCGCGCCGTCCTACGGCGTGTTCCGGATGTGACCATGTTCAAACGCATCCTGATTGCCAACCGAGGCGAAATCGCCCGCCGCATCCAGCGCACTTGCGCACGGTTGCATGTGGAAACCGTCGCGATCTATTCGGACGCGGACGCCGACGCCGGCTTTGTACACGCCGCGGACGCTGCGGTGCGGGTCGGCCCGGCCGCGGTCACCGAGTCCTATCTCAACGCCGAGGCGATCATCGCGGCGGCCAGGGCGCACGGCGCCGAAGCCATCCACCCGGGCTACGGCTTCCTGTCAGAAAACGCGGCGTTTGCCTGCGCGGTCGAGGACGCGGGCCTGACCTTTATCGGTCCGGCGGCCGACACGATTGCGCTGATGGGTTCAAAGACCGACGCCAAGCGCGCGATGGCCAAGGCCGGTGTCGAGGGCGTGCCGGGTTACCACGGCGATGCGCAGGACAACGACACGCTGATTGCCGAGGCCGACCGCATCGGGTTTCCCGTGTTGATCAAGGCGAGCGCGG
>JBCCMA010000147.1:0-8741 GCA_039026595.1 Pseudomonadota bacterium | reverse complement strand
GGTGATGGCGCGCGAGCTAATGTGTGTGGATGATTTGGTGTGGTTCTGCTATACCCATCGGTCCTATCTGGAGGTGCGTGCCAACGCGTTCTTTGGCACGGAAACGGTGCGCGATGCGATCCGCCTGAAAGTGACGGCACTGTTCCCCGAGCACGAGATTGAGGAATTCACAGAGTTGTTCTGGAATCGAATTCAGGACTGGCGGGCGGCCGAGGGCGGAGGAGCCTGACATGAAAAAAGACACGTTCAAGTGGCAGTCCCCGCGTCTCGGGCAGGCCGTGCAGCCGGTTCGCTGGGGCCATTTCGGCGTGCCGGTCCTGCTGTATCCCACGGCCGGCGGCGACGCCGAAGAGGTCGAGCGCTTCCATTTGATCACAGTGCTCAAACCGCTGATCGAAGCCGGGCGCATCAAGGTGTACTCGACGGACAGCATTGCAGGGCAGGCGTGGACGTCGGGCAAGCACTCCGGTGAGTACTGCTCGCGCGTGCAAACTCTGTTTGACGCATTTGTTTACCGCGAAGCGCTGCCCATGATCCGCGATGATTGCAACGATGCGCAGGCTCAGCCCATCGTGACTGGGGCGTCAATCGGTGCCTTCAACGCGGTGGCGTCCATTTGCCGTCACCCCGATGCGTTCAGCATGGCCATCGCCATGAGCGGCACGTTTGATTTATCCCGTTATCTTGAGGGTCGTTTCAACGACGATTTCTACTTCTCGTCTCCGCTGCATTTCCTCCCGGGTCTGGAAGGGCCCGCACTGGATCAACTGCGAACGCGGTCCATCATTCTGGCCACCGGCGAAGGCCGCTGGGAAGACGCCGGCGAGTCCTGGCGGATGGCGGCGGTGCTCGGTGAGCAGAGTATTCCCAATCGTGTCGATCCATGGGGTGTGGATTACGATCACAATTGGGAGACGTGGCGAGAAATGCTGCCGAAGTATCTCGACGAAGCGACGCGCGACTGATTCTTCTGCGCGGGTTTCAGCCTTGCGCCGTTTCGGCGAGGGCGAGCACGTTTTCAACCGTGCGGAGATTGCGCGCGGTAACGCTGACGCCGAGAATGCCTTCGACGCGAGCTGCCAGCTTCGAGCGGCCGATGCCCTTCGGGGCGTGCAAATAAAAAACGCGCCTGATCAGTTTGCATCGTTCACCGTTCGCGACCATCGACTGCGCACGCGCCAGCGCGTCGGCATCAGGTGTCTCATCCAGAAAGAAAGTGTGTGATCGCGGCGACATGGTGGCGTCAGTCGGTCGGTGACCGGCCGCGGTTCAGGCGGAAACGAAACGTGCTGCACAGGTGGGTGCGTCGATTGGTCGCGCCCGGTTCCGCAGCCTCGTAACGCAATCCGCGTGCCGCCCGTAGCGCGGCGCGATTAAAGATGCGGTCGGTGGTTTCCTCAACGCGCGGCCGGTGTATGCGACCGTGCATGTCGACGATGTAGCAGACGCGCACATCGCCCTCCAAACGCCGGTCGATCGCTTTGTTGGGGTAATCCGGCGTGGGCGTGACCAGCGCGCGTCGTTGTGCAGTCAGATCGACGCTGTGTGCGGTCCCGACCAGCGCAATCCAGAACACGCCGGAGATTAGGACGAAGACCGGTTGTCGACGCTTCATGGTGTCTCATGCTCCACCTGCACCTCGGGTATGACCGGATCAACCTCATCCCGGATCAGGCGCGCGACACGGTTAAGCGAGCGTGACTGGGGTGCGAGCGCAAGGCCAGCGTCCACGTCCGCCTGCGCCAGATCGAACGCCTTCAGGTAGAAGCGCGCCAGCGCGCGATTCGAGAGCGCCTGGTGGCTGTTCGGTTTGATGTTGAGCGCGTAATCGCAGTACTGCACCGCATTTTCGTACTGCTCAATGAGTATGTACCCGGCGCACAGGTTCGAATACGCGGAGTACTGCTCTTTTGTTGTGCTGGCCGCCTCGAGACCGCGTCGGGTCAGCCGAATGCCGGCCTCTGGATTACCAAATCGAAGCTGCACGGCACCGTCGTGAAGATCGGGATTGCGAGCCCCGACGGCTGTGTGTGTGGCGCCAGGCCCGTCCTTGCTCGTCGGTGCTGACTGCGCGTAGGAAGCGATCTGGAGCGAAACGGCCATCGTCAACACCAGCGCCATCGCGCGCCTGCGTCGGCTGGTCGGGACGGTTGTTCGATTAATCACCATCGCGCTCCGGGGGTAACGGCGTGCTGCACCACACCCCAGAGGCTACCTCAAGGTGAGCGAAAAGCGCGAATCAGCAGGCACAAAAAACCCCGGCCTCTCGCGAGACCGGGGTTCGTCGCTCAACTGAGCGCTTATGTCAGCTCGATCAGAAGTCCGTGCGGAACTTCAGGTAGTACGAGCCGCCGTTGAAGCCGTTCGGTGCGGTCGGCAGGTAGCGCGCACCAACGATGCCGGCGAACGGGTTGTCGTCCGGGAAGGAGTCAAACGCGTTACGTGCACCCAGCACCACTTCGAAGCGATCGTCGCCAAAGCGATACGCGCCTTCGAGGTCGACCGTCCATTCGGCGTCGGCTTCAACCGACAGGTCGCACGTGCCGATGGCGTCGTTGCCGACGGCATCCAGATGGCACTCGAAGAACTCACCGAAGTAGTTCAGGCGAACCAGTCCGCGCCAAGGGCCTTGGGTGTGGTTGGCGGTCACGTTCCAGCGGAAGTTCGGGATGTTCTCCTCGAGCTGGCGCTGACGCGTGAACGTCAGGTTGCCCGTGCCGTCGACCAGCGTGCCGTCGGTGACTTCCGTATCCGTCCAGTTAAAGGCGAACGTCACGTCCGTGCTGCCACCGAACAGGTCGAACGTCGAGTTGGCGACGATGTCGATGCCCTGTGTTTCGGTATCGAAGGCGTTGTTGAAGAAGCCGAAGCTGGTCAGATCTTCCGAGCCCTGGAAGTCCGCGGCGTTCAGCACGCCGGCACCGTCCAGAAGGTTCAGCACCTGACTGGTCGTGGCGCCCGTTGGCACCGTGACCCCGTTGTTGGCAGCCGTGGTGTTCAGAGCGCCGAGGAAGTCCTGCTGGTCGGAGATCGAGATGCGATCGTCAACAGCGATGTTGAAGTAATCGATCGTGACATCCCATCCCGCGACGCCGAAGCCGGCCCCGATCGAGAAGTTGACCGACTCTTCAGGTCCGAGTGTCGGACGATTCTGACCCTGCGACACCAGGAAGTCGGCGATGAACTGACCGGCCGGGCTCGACAGCGGAATCGTACCCTGATCGACCAGCGTCGTTCCGCTGAACGCCGTGGTGATGTTGGTCACGTTGGCCTGGCCTGCGGTCGGTGCGTGGAAGCCCGTGCTGATCGTCGAACGCAGCGAGACGTTGTCGTTCACTTTGTAGAGACCGCCCAACTTGAAGTTGGTGGTGTCGCCAAAGGTGCTGAAGTCTTCGTAGCGCACCGCGCCTTGAAGCACCAACTGATCGGTCACGTCCGCTTCCAGTTCGACGTACAGGGCGTCGTTGGTCTGCGAGTTCGCGCCGGCACTGGCGTCGGTGAAGCCACCGAAACCGTTCGAGCTGGACGAGAAGCCCTGCCCGGCCGGGAACGCGGCCGACGGTGCTGCCAGAGGTCCGATCTGGAACGACGCCGGATCACCCGCAACGATGTCGAACTCTTCATCGCGACGCTCGTAACCGAACGCAATGTTCAAGTCCGAAGCAAACGCATCCACCGCGACCGCGTAGTTGAAGTCGAGGTTGAAGTTGTTGTCGGTCTGAATGTACTGACCGGGGCGGAACGAGGTCGGCGTATTCGGACCGAGCGATGCGTTGATCGTGTTGTTGATGAAAAACGCCACATCGCTGCGACCGAACGTGTAGCTCACGTCATAGCCAAGGCCCGTGCCGACGTCGATGTCGCCGCGCAGACCCAGCACGAAGGAGCGGTCTTCAAGATCACCACCGAAGCGCGGCGTGAAGCCGCCCGGGAACAACTCCGTGAATGCAAAGCAGTCCGGATCATTGTTCAGCGCCGCGACAGCCGCCGCATCGTTCGGGTCGATGTTCATCGGGCAGGCACCCGAGCCATCTGTGGTCAGATCGCCGACCAGCAGCGTTGCGCCGCCATCGTTCGAGAACACGCCACCGCGGTTGGTCGGGTTGCGGAAGAAGAAGCCGCCCTCAACCTGCCGTTCGGAGAAGTTACCGAAGCTGTAGAGCTCGGTCCCACCGGAGAACGGCACGGCCGCGTTGTAGAAGATGGTGAGGTCGTCGTTGACGTTGGGCTGTCCCCAGATCTGTGCCGGGTCGGCCACGTTCGTGTTGCCGTCGGCGATCAGACCTGCGGCATCGGTACGCTGAATGGAACGCACGGTGGCGTCGGCTTCAGACAGCTGACCGCTGATGTTGAAAAACCCGCCGTTGCTGCCAAGCGGCAGACCGTAGTTACCGGCAATCTTGTATTGACCGCCGTCACCTTCGTAGGTCTCGCCCCACTGCACTTCGACGGCGCCGCCTTCTGCGGCGTCACGCAGCTGGAAGTTGATCACGCCGGCGATGGCGTCCGAACCATATTGGCTGGCCGCACCGTCACGCAGCACTTCGACCTGCTTGAGCGCAATACCCGGGATCACCGAGATGTCCGGTCCCTGCGAACCGTCGGCGATACCGCCGCCGAGGAACGAAATGACGGCGGCACGGTGACGGCGTTTGCCGTTAACCAGAACGAGCGTCGAGTCAGGTGCCAGACCGCGCAGGTTGGCCGGTCGCACAATGGTCGCGGCGTCCGAAATGGGCTGCGTGTTGACGTTGTAGGACGGCACGGATGTGCGCAGAATATTCTGCATGTCCAGGTCGCCCTGGTTCAGCAGATCTTCGCCGCCGATCACATCGACCGGGGCGGGGGTGCTATCGGCCGAGCGCGCCTGGCGCCGGGTACCGATGGTGATGACTTCCTCGACGACCTTCTCGTCGTCGCTCTGGGCCAATGCCGACGGGGCGGCGATGAGCGCGACGGGCGCCAGCGTCAGCCCGGCGCAAATGGCCCGGATCGATGATTTTAAGTTCATTTGGTGAACAACCTCTCCAACAATCAGATTGAAACGCCGGACCGCCTGACCCAGCTGCAGCGATGCGATTCACCATAAATATGGGTGCACTGCAGCGAGGGCGGGCACGAACGGGACGCCTCGCGACATAATGAATGTAGCCCGCTTTGTTGTAGAAAAACAATTAATTGTGGCGGGTGGGTCGGCATTCTGGATTTAGCGCCGAGAAAATAAATAAAAAACAATTATTTATGCGAAAGTTGCACGTGTGGCGTCTGCGATACGACGCCAGCGATCACTGTGTGCCATCCCGTCATCTGCGTAGATTTGAAGTAAATCTTGCGTGCGGAATGTGCATTCGCAGTCACGGGGATGCGAACAGGTGCAGATCGCTGCCCACGGCATCGGCCATCGCCATGGTCTTTTTGAGGCTCGGGTGGCGCAGCATGACAAAGCCATCGGATACGAGCGTCTTGCGCCAGTCGCGCCGGGGCGTGCCCGGGCTCGACAGGGTGTTCCACACCACGTGCTCACCGAATGCCTGCTGCAACGCGTCAACGCCCTCGAGGTGGGTGATCCGACCCACACCCCGCGCGCGTTTGTAGACCGTGGCGACGTTGTACCGGCGATCCACGGACACCGCGCCGAGTGAACCGGTGATCGCCTGACCCCAGGTATGGAATACGTCGAAGTCACAGGCGTACTTCATCTGATCAACTTGATGGGCACCCGGCGGACGTGCACCGATCTCACCGAACACCACCTCACCGTTCGCTTTGCGGTACCACTCCATGTGCGTGAAACCGGTATCAAAGCCGAGGGCGCGAATCACGTCGCGCCCCATGCGGATGCCGTCCGCCAAAACGGGATCGTCCATGTCCCGCAGCGCGATGACCTGTGGACTGATCCACTCATTGCTGCGGGCGATCAGCGGGCGCGGGCGATACCAAGCAACATTAAAGTACGCGATGCGACCGCCGATCGTCACGGTGTCAAAGGTGTATTCCTCGCCATCAACAAACTCCTCGACGCTGATCGTGGTCACGTGGCGCAGACGGGGCAGCACGTCGCGCAGATCATCGCGATGGTTGATGCGGTAAGTGTCCGCCGAGCCGGCGCCCGCGATCGGCTTCAAGATCAGTGGATAGCCGATTTCCTCCGCGGCTTCCCAGCAGTCGGAGACGCTGTTGACCGCGCGGTGAATGGGCGTGCGGATGCCGGCGGCATCGAGGGCCTGCTTCATCGCCTCCTTGTCGCGGAATCGGTGGGCTTGTTCGATGCTGAGGCCGTCGATGCCGAAATGCGCTCGAAGCTGAGCGGCAAGCATGATGCCGGGTTCCCACAGACACTCGATGCGGTCGATGGTGCGGCCGCGCAACTCACGACTCAGTTCGGCTGTGACCGCGCCCACATCCCACAGCGACGGCACCTGAATGTAAGCGGTCAGTGCGCTCGCCACTCGATCGGGCAGGGCATGCCGGCCCTGATCCCCCACACCGATGACTCGCGCACCGGCGGCCGCCAGGCCGCGTGTGAAGTCCGGCATGTCGGCCGGATAGCCGGGGGAAAGCAAAATGACGTTCATGGTGATGACACACAGGCTGCGGGAGCCGCTAGAATAACGCACCCGGTTACGCGCCCGCGACGCACACCGGTCTGCCAAAGCTTTAATCGGAGCCCGTGCGTGAATACCGCGTCACCACTCAAAATCTGTCTGGCCACCGCTGAACTCGCGCCACTGGCCAAGACCGGCGGCCTGGCTGATGTGTCGTCGGCGTTGGCGGCGTATCTGCATCGACGCGGACACGATCTGCGGGTGATCATGCCGGGCTATTCGGTCATCGATACGTCCGGTCTTGATCGTCAGCCCGTCGAATTCCTCCAGAATCTCGAATCGCGTTTCGGGCCGCACACGTTCCACTACAGCGTGGACACCGTCGTATTGCCGCGCACCGATTTGCGCATTTATCTGGTGCGTTGCCCGGCCCTGTACGACCGCGAAGGTATCTACTCGGCCGGCGGTGATGAGCATCTGCGTTATCTGTTCCTGTCGCGCGTGGCGATCGATATCTGCCAGCGCATGGGTTTCGCGCCCGATGTATTCCACGTCCACGACTGGCACACATCGGTCATACCGCTGTTGCTCAAGAGCGTGTTCCGCTGGGATCGGCTCTTCCAGAACACACGCAGCGTGCTGACCATCCACAACATCGGTTATCAGGGTGTGTTCAGCGCGGATCACCGCGGCGATCTGGGTCTGAACAATTTTGGGCACATGCTGCATCAGGATGACCTTGTGCACGGGCGCATCAATTTGCTCAAGCACGGCGTGATGTACGCCGATGCGATCAGTACCGTCAGCCCCACCTACGCACGTCAAATTCTGGGTGACGAATTCGGCATGGGTCTGCAGTCGTATCTGCAGCAGCGCAAAGAACGACTCGTGGGAATTTTGAACGGTGTGGATTACGACGAATGGTCGCCGGAGAACGACGACCTGATCGCGCATCAGTACAGCGCCAACGATCTGGCTGGCAAGGTCCGCAACAAGCGCGCGCTGCTCGAATCCCTCGGTATGGAGGTCGAACTGGAGCGGCCGCTCCTGGGGATGGTTTGCCGCATGACCGTGCAAAAAGGGATCGACATCATGCGCGATGCGCTGCCGGAGATCTTGTCGCGTCGCGACGTGGCGCTGGCGGTTCTTGGCAGCGGTGAACGGCGCTATGAACGTTATTTCGAGTCACTTCAACGCCGCTTTCCGGGCCGAGTGTGCTTTTACCGCGGGTACAACGAACCGCTGGCGCATCAGATCGAGGCAGGCGCCGACATGTTTCTGATGCCGTCGCTGTATGAACCATGCGGGCTCAACCAGATGTATTCGCTGCGCTATGGCACCGTCCCGATTGTGCGCATGACCGGCGGTCTGGCCGATTCGGTGGACATGTTCGATCCGGCGCGTGGTGAGGGCACCGGAATTGTGTTCCGCGACTACGACACCAACGGGTTCAGCTGGGCTGTGAACACCGCGCTGGATCTGTACGCGCATCGGCCGGCGTGGGATCGACTGGTCCAGAACGCGATGGCGATGAACTTTTCGTGGGATCGACAGGGCGCGAAATACGAGCGCCTGTTCCACCACCTTCGCGCCGAAATGGCCGCGTGAACTGACAGGGCGTCCACAACGTGAACATCATTTTTATTGAGCCGTGCTTCCCGTCCAATCAGCGTGAGTTTGCACGCGCTCTGCACGCGGCGGGGGCCAATGTGTACGGCATCGGCGAGCGGCCTGCCGAGTACCTCGACCACGAAATGAAGCACTGGCTGACCGACTACTACCAGGTGAAATCGGTCGTGCATGAGCCTTCGCTTCTCAAGGCGGTTCGAGCGATTCAGGGTGTATGCTGGGTCGACCGGCTTGAGGCGACGGTCGAGGCGCACATCATGGCCGCGGCCAAGGTACGCGAGGCGACGGGGATTCCGGGCACATCTGTGCACACGGCGTGGCTGTGTCGGGACAAGCCCGCTATGAAAGACGCCTTGCGCAAGGCCGGTATCCCGTGCGCGCAGTCCACGCGAGCGTCCTCGCCGGCCGAGGCGCGCGAGTTCGCCGCAAAGGTGGGCTATCCGCTGATCATCAAGCCGCCCGACGGCGCGGGCGCCGCGGCGACCTATCGCGTCAACAGTGATGCCGAACTTGAGCACGTCATCGTGGCCTCGCATCTTGCGGACGGTGTGAGTGTTGCGGTCGAAG
>JBCCMA010000146.1:0-8771 GCA_039026595.1 Pseudomonadota bacterium | reverse complement strand
GACCTACCAGATGGACCCCGGCAACAGCGACGAGGCCCTGCACGAGGTGGGCGCCGATATCGACGAGGGCGCCGATATGGTCATGGTCAAGCCGGCCCTGCCGTATCTCGATATCGTGCACCGGGTGAAGAGCACGTACGGCGTACCGACGCTCGCATATCAGGTCAGCGGCGAGTACGCGATGATTCAGGGCGCCGTCGCGAACGGTTGGCTCGGTGAGCCGGAGGCCATGCTCGAATCGCTTTTGTCCATCAAGCGTGCCGGTGCCGATGCAATTTTGACTTACTTCGCACCTGCGGCCGCCGAACTGCTGAACCAGCGCAAGGGCAAGGGGTGACCGACACCTCGCCCGGGCCGACGCACTACGCGGTGATCGGCCATCCGGTCTCCCACAGTCTGTCGCCGCGCATTCACGCCGAATTTGCGGCGCAGACGAACCAGTCCATCACCTACACGGCGATCGACGTGGGGCCACACGAGCTCATGGGTCGACTCGATGCGCTGATGGAAGAAGGTGTTCACGGCCTCAACGTAACCGTGCCGCTAAAAAGCAACACGGCGAAATCCTGCGCCTCGCTCAGCGCCCGCGCAAAGCGCGCTGGGGCCGTGAACACGCTATTGAGCCGCGACGGCGACTGGCACGGCGATACGACGGATGGTGACGGGTTGATCACTGACCTGAATCAGTTGGGCCTCGACCTGCGCGGCCAGTCGATTTTGCTGATGGGTGCCGGCGGCAGCGCGTGGAGCATCCTCGGCGCGTTGCTCGACGCCAAGCCCCGCGACATTGTGGTGGCCAATCGGACCGTGTCCACGGGCCGGCTCTTGTCCAGACACTTCATGCGCTATGGCACGGTGTCGGCCTGTGGCCTCGATCGGGTGCCCAACCGCCGCTATGGTCTGGTGATCAACGCCACTTCGGCCTCACTACAGCATTCCCGGCCCGCGATCCCGCCTGGGAACGTGCGCGGTGCGCACTGCTACGACCTGATGTACGCCCCGGGCGGTACCCCTTTCACTGACTGGTGTTTCGACAACGGGGCGAAGAGCGCCCATACCGGAATCGGCATGCTCGTCGAGCAGGCTGCGCTGTCGTTTGAACTCTGGCGGGGTGTACGGCCGGACACCGCACCAGTGCGCAGCCGGCTTCGGACCGAACTCGGATTTAAGGCGTAGGCGCCGGAGCGCGCGCGCACCACGCGTCGAGACCGGCGACCACCGCAGGCCAGGCGTTGTCGAGCAATCGAGGCTGGGCTTGCGCGTTGGGATGAATGCCGTCGGCCTGCATCAGGTCGTCATTAAGCGCAACGCCTTCAAGAAAAAAATCGACCATCGGTGCCTCGTAGCGGGACGCGAGGTCGGTGTAAATTGTGTGGAACGAGTCGGCGTAGCGCGTGCCGTAGTTGGGCGGAATTCGTATACCGAGCAACGCCACCTCGGCGCCGGCCGCGCGGCTGCTCTCGACCATGTCCGTCAGATTGCGGCGCATCGCCCGGAGTGACAATCCTCGCAATCCGTCATTCCCACCCAGCTCGATGATCACCAGCGACGGCCGGTGAGTCGCCAGCGCTTTTTTCAAGCGTGTGCGCCCGCCCGAGGTGGTGTCACCGGAGATGCTGGCGTTGATCACGCGCGCGTCGGCGTAGTGCGCCGCAAGCTTGCTTTCCAGCAAAGCGACCCAACCTTCTTCAAGATCAATACCGTAACCGGCGCTCAGGCTGTCGCCGACCACCAGAACCGTGGGCCCGATGCCGCCATCGCCGCACGCCATCCCATCGGCCCGGGCGTGCGAAAGAACGCCAAGAGCGACAACCAAAAGGACCCATCTGGTCATGTCCAATCCCACCGAATATGCGCTGCAGGCCGACCGCCTGGAAAAAAAGGTTAGCAGTCCCGACGGTTCTCTGACCATTCTCAGCGATGTGAGTTTCCGCATTGAGCGCGGGCGGTCTGTCGCGATCGTGGGGCCCTCCGGCGCCGGCAAATCGACTCTGCTTGGTCTTCTTGCAGGGCTCGACGTGCCGACCTCAGGGGATGTGAGGATCGATGGCGACTCTCTCAAGACCCTCAGTGAAGACGGTCGCGCCCGGCTGCGCGCGGAGAAGGTGGGTTTTGTGTTCCAGTCCTTTCATCTCGTGCCGTCGCTGACCGCACTCGAGAACGTCATGTTGCCGCTGGAATTGCTCGGGCGCGACGACGCCCGGACCGTGGCGACATCTATCCTCGATCAGGTCGGGCTGGCGCATCGAACCGGTCACTACCCCAACCAGCTCTCTGGCGGCGAGCAGCAGCGGGTGGCCATCGCCCGCGCGTTTGCCCCAAAGCCGGCGGTCCTGTTCGCTGACGAACCCACCGGCAACCTCGACACCGCCACCGGGCAGGTGATCGTCGATCTGCTTTTCCGATTGAACGCCGAGTCCGCCACCACCCTTGTCCTGGTCACCCATGATGATGCGCTCGCCGCGCGCTGCGACCTGCGTCTGGCGCTGCGTGCCGGGGCACTGGAGAGCGCGGCGTGAAGTCACTGCGCTTCGCCGCCCGTGCGCTCTGGCGCGAGGCGCGCTCTGGCGAGTTGGCGGTTCTGCTCCTGGCCCTTGCCGTCGCGGTCGGCTCGGTCACCGCCATTGGTTTTCTCACCGACCGAATCGGCCAGGCGGTCGCGCTGCAGGCGGCCGAAGTGCTCGCAGCCGATCTACGCCTGAGTTCACCCGGTCCCGTACCCGAACAGTTCGAGCAACGCGCTCGCGACCGCGGGCTGCAAACCGCGTCGCTGACCACCTTTCCGAGCGTGGTCTACGCGGGCGATGACACCGCGCTCGCCTCCGTGCGTGCCGCCACCGCCGGCTATCCCCTGCGTGGCCGCGTGCGCATCGCGGATCGACTCCTCGGCGCACCGCGCGAAGCGTCGGGCATCCCGCGCGCGGGCACGGTTTGGGCCGAAACCGGCCTGCTGGCGCAACTGGGCATTGATGTCGGCGGGGTACTCGAACTGGGCGCCATCGAGCTGACGGTCGACGCGGTGATTACCTATCGGCCCGATCAGTCTCCCGGCTTCAGCGGTCTGGCGCCTGCGTTGGTTCTTAACGACGACGACCTGGCGCGGAGCGAACTGCTGGGCGAAGGCTCGCGCGCGAGTTACATCCTGCTGCTGGCCGGCGACCGCGGGGCGATCTCGGAATACGCCGCGGCGGTGCGCCCCGACCTGCCGGACGACATGCGGCTGCAGGATCGGGGGGATGCCGGTCGTGAACTGAACACCGCCATCCAGCGCGCCTCGCGTTTTCTGTCTCTGGCTTCTCTGGTCAGTCTGCTGCTCGCGTCCGTGGCCGTAGCCATGTCGGCGCGGCGTTACGCGGAACGCCGTCTGGACACGGTCGCCCTGTTCAAGAGCCTCGGCGCCACACAGGGCTTTGTGGTGCGCACGTCGGTCATCCAGCTCTTTGTCCTCGCCGCCGTAGCGAGTGTGCTTGGCGCCGCGATGGGCTACGCCGCCGAGCAGGCACTGGCGTCCGTGCTGGCGGGCTGGTTGCGCGGTGATTTGCCCGAGCCATCGTTGGCGCCGATTGCCCTGGGTGCCGGCACGGCGATGGTGTTGATGCTGGGGTTTGCATTGCCTTCGGCATTGCGCCTTGGTCGCACCCCACCCCTGCGTGTCCTTCGGCGCGACCTCGATCCGGTGCCGCTGGGTGCCTGGGTGTCGTACGGGTTGGCGATGCTCGCACTGGGCGCGCTGGTTTACTGGGCGGTGCGCGACGTTGCCTTGCTGGCGGTGATCGGTGGCGGCACGGTGGCCACTGGCGCCGTGCTTTACCTCGCGGGTGTCGCACTGGTTCGTCTGTTATCGATTTCACGTGGCCGCGTAGGCGTCGCGTGGCGCTATGGGCTTGCCAACGTGGCACGGCGGGGCCGCAGCAGCGCCGTGCAAATCGTCGCATTCGGACTTGGGCTGATGGTCTTGTTGCTACTGACGGTCGTGCGCAACGACTTGCTCGACGGCTGGCGTGCGAGTCTGGATGAGACCGCGCCAAATCACTTTCTGATCAATATTCTCGATGAGGATCGCGACGGGATCAGTGCGCTGCTCACCGAACGCGGCCTGGCTGCACCCGCGTTCACACCGCTGGTTCGTGCGCGTATGACGGCCATAAACGGCGCGCCGGTCAGCGAGCTCGAGTTTGACGATCCGCGCGGCGAAGAACTGGCGCGCCGCGGTCAGAACCTCAGCTATCGCGCCACACTGCCCGCCAGTAATGCGTTGTCTGAAGGCGCATTCTGGTCGCCCGAACACACGGGTTCGCCGGAGGTGTCCGTCGAGCTCGATGCCGCACGGGCGATGGCGCTGTCGCTTGGCGACGAGCTGACGTTTGACGTGGCCGGCGAGCCCATGAGGGCGACGGTGACGTCCTTCAGAACCGTTGAGTGGCAGTCTTTCGATCCGAACTTCTTCATGATCTTCACGCCCAACGCACTGGCCGAGTATCCCAAGTCGTTTATCACCAGCATGCGGGTCGCCGACGCCGAGCGGTCTGCCCTTCTGGATCTAGTGCGTGCCTACCCCGGCGTGTCGGTCATTGACCTCGAGGCCATCATCGATCAGGTGCGTGCCATCATCGACAAGGCGGCGCTGGCCGTACAGCTGGTGTTCGCGTTCACACTCGCCGCCGGTGTGGTAGTTCTTTTTGCGGCCGTGCAAGCCACGCTGGATGAACGCCGCTATGAAAGTGCGCTGCTGCGAACGTTTGGCGCGAGCCGGCGCACGGTCCTTACCGGATTGATTACGGAATTTGCGGTTCTTGGACTGGCCGCCGGGTTGCTCGCCGCGCTCGGCGCGACCGGGATTGGACTGATCGCCGCTGAACGACTCTTCAATCTGTCTTACGACGTCAGCCCGATGTTGTGGGCAGCCGGGCTACTCATCGGCGTCGTCGTCGTAGGCGTGAGCGGCACGCTGGCCTCGCGCGCCGCGCTCAGTGCGCCGCCGGTCGCCACGCTGCGTCAGCGCTAGCCCGCATCCAGACCGCCAAGACACAGATACTTGGTTTCGAGGTACTCATCGAGTCCGTACTTTGACCCTTCGCGTCCGATACCCGACTCCTTGACCCCGCCGAACGGGATCACTTCGGACGAGATGCCGGTCTCGTTGATGCCGACCATGCCGTACTCGAGCGCCTCGCCCACGCGCATCGCCCGTCCCATGTGGTTGGTGTACACGTAGGCCGCTAAACCGTAGCGGGTGTCGTTGGCAAGGCGGATGGCTTCGGCCTCATCCGAAAACGTCAGAACGGGCGCAACCGGTCCGAAAATTTCCTCGCGAAATAAACCCATGTTGGGCTGGACATCCGTCAACACCGTCGGCCCGTAGAAACACGGTCCAAGTTCCGACCGTTCGCCGCCAACGACCGCCGTGGCGCCCTCCGCCACCGTGCGGCGGACAAGATCGTCCACTTTGCTGACGGCCCGCTCACTAACCATCGGCCCGTGTGTGGTCGCAGCGTCACGACCGTCCCCGAGTCGGAAACCGCCGACCGCCTCAATAAACCGCGCGACGAAAGCGTCGTGAATCGCCTTATGCACAAGAACGCGATTGGCGCTGATGCAGACCTGCCCGGAGTTGCGGTACTTCGACGCAACCGCCCCGCGTACCGCGCGATCGAGGTCCGCGTCATCAAAGACGATCACCGGCGCGTTGCCACCCAGTTCCATCGATGCACGCTTGACCGTATCCGCGCATTGCCGCAGCAGCAATTTGCCCACCGCCGTTGAGCCTGTAAACGTCAGCTTGCGCACGATCGGGCTGCTAGTCAGCGCTTCGCCGATGGGCGCTGGATCGAGCCCGGGCACCACGTTCAAAACGCCGGCGGGCACACCAGCGCGATGCGCCAGTTCCGCCAATGCCAGCGCCGACAGCGGCGTTTCCGCCGCCGGTTTCAGCACCATCGTGCAACCCACCGCGAGCGCCGGCGCCGCCTTGCGGGTGAGCATGGCGTTGGGAAAGTTCCACGGTGTGATGGCGGCGGTCACACCGACCGCCTGACGCAAAACCAATAGCCGGCGGTCACTCTTAGGCGTGGGCAGCACATCGCCGTAAACCCGCCGCCCCTCCTCGGCAAACCACTCGACAAACGAGGCACCGTAGGCCACTTCGCCGCGCGCCTCCGCCAGCGTCTTGCCCTGCTCGAGGGTCATCAACATCGCAAGATCGTCGCGATGCTCCAGTATGAGCGCGTGCCAGCGCTTAAGGATGGCCGAACGCACCTGTGGGGAGCGCGCCCGCCAGTCCGGCAGCGCGCGCTCAGCGGCCTCGATCGCGCGACGCGTTTCGTCGCCGCCGCAGTCGGCCACCTTGGCCACGATGGTGCCGTCAGCCGGATTGTCCACCGCAAAGCGGTCGCCGCTGTCGGCGTCGACCCACTGGCCATCGATATAGCTGCTGACCCGCAGCAAATTGTCGTCTTTAAGCATGGCGCGAGTGTGCCACGGATCGGTCGACTACACCGTCTGGCACAACCCGCTATGCATTCGTCGCTGTGGAACGGCCCGCGTCCGCAGGGACGCTGGCCCGGACCGGATTCTTTGCACGGTCAGCTCGCCGACGGTACGCCGAGCTGCGACTGCAGATAGTTCTGCTCACCGAGACGTTTGATCAGCCCGAGCTGCGTTTCCAGATAGTCCATGTGTTCTTCTTCGGACGCGAGAATTTCGCGCAGCATCTCGCGCGACACGTAATCGCGCACCTGATCGCAGTGATCGATTGCGTCACGCAGGTCCTCAATGGCGTCTTTCTCGATGGCCAGATCGCAGGCCAGGATTTCAGGCACCGTTTCGCCTATCCTGAGCGTACCCAGGTCCTGCAGGTTGGGCAGCCCCTCGAGAAACAAAATTCGTTCCACCAGCACGTCGGCGTGTTTCATCTCATCAATCGACTCCTCGTACTCGTGGTCGCCAAGCTGCTTGAAGCCCCAATCGAGGAGCATGCGGCTGTGGAGGAAGTACTGATTGATGGCGGTCAGCTCGTTTTTGAGGATTTTATTCAAGTGCGCGATGACCTGTTTATCGCCTTTCATGGTGCGCGAATCTCCTGTTGCGATGCGGCATAACCGCGGAACAGGCGCACTATAGGGCGACCCAAAAACGATTACAAGTAACTGAATTTTATAGAAAAATTGAAACCCGAATCAGATTGATTCGCGTTTTCAGAACGACGGCCTCTGACTGATCTAAAGCCGCGAAATCGCGGCCTTTTTGGCCGTAAGCGGTTGACCGGGCACGCCCGCGAGTGCGGCGCAGGCGCGGTCCGCGCATTGACCGCAGCATGTGGCCACGCCGAGGTCCGCTTTCAAATCTTCCAGACTGCGCGCACCCTTGTGGGCCGCGTCGCGCACCGCCTTTTCCGTCACCGCATTGCAGATGCACACATACATAGAGCGTCTCCGTACAAACACGAGCGTAGACGCAAATAAGAGCGATTACCAATATCATTTCACAATATGGCAGGTGAAAAGCAGATCGGTACCCTCCGGCGGACGCGCATGCTCAAATGGCGCCCCACAGCATCTGACGGGATTGGGGGAAGCGAATGAACATGGATCTCAGCGGGCGACGGGCTCTGGTCTGCGGGGCGAGCCGCGGCATCGGGGCGGCCATCGCGCACGCCCTCGCGACACTTGGCGCCAGCGTGACCGGGGTCGCCCGCAACCACGCCGTGCTTAGCGATGTGATTGATGCCCTGCCAAAGAAGGCCGGTCAGTCGCATCAGGCCCTCGAACTTGACCTGACCAACGACGACGCGCTGCAGGTCACCGCGCACGAAATGGCAGATCGGCCGACGCATATTCTGGTCAACAATACAGGTGGCCCACCGCCCGGCCCCATCCGCCACGCACAACGCCGGGCCTTCGAGACGGCCATGCGCCAGCACCTGATCACGAACCACCTGCTGACCACCACACTGGCGGAGGGCATGACCCGTGACGGCTACGGACGGGTCATCAATATCATCTCTACGTCTGTGAAAGAGCCGATCGCCGGGCTTGGCGTGTCCAACACCGTGCGCGCGGCCGTGGCGAGCTGGGCAAAAACACTCGCCTCGGAGCTGGCTCCGACGGGCATCACCGTGAACAATGTCTTGCCCGGCTTTACGCGAACGGAACGTCTCGACGAAATTTTCGGTGCGCGCGCGGAAAAGCAAGGCATCACGATCGATGAGGCGCGGCGCCGTGCACTCGCCACTGTGCCGATGGGCCGGCTGGCCGAGCCGGAGGAAATTGCCAATGCCGTGGCGTTTTTGGCCTCACCGGCAGCCGCCTACATCACCGGCACCAATCTCACCGTGGACGGCGGTCGCACGAACAGCCTGTGATGCTCAAGGTCGACATACATACGCACGTACTGCCAAAAAACTGGCCGGATCTGAAAGAGCGCTACGGCTACGGCGGTTGGATACAACTGGAGCACTGCGGACCGGGCTGCGCCCGGATGCTCCACGACGGCAAGTTGTTCCGTGAGATCGAGGACGACTGCTGGGACCCCGCTCGGCGTATTGCCGACTGCGACGAACACGGCGTGCATGTCCAGGTCCTGTCGACCGTACCGGTCATGTTCAGTTACTGGGCCAAGCCCGAACACACGCTGGACCTGTCACGTCTGTTGAACGATCACATCGCCGGGGTGGTCGCCGACCCCCCCAAGCGATTCCGCGGGCGTGGGCCCGGTCCAATGCAACCCCCCAAGCGGGCCCGCGCCCAGATGGAGCGCTGCGTTCGCGCACACGG
>JBCCMA010000145.1:0-8787 GCA_039026595.1 Pseudomonadota bacterium | reverse complement strand
TGGTCTGCCCCGCCTAGTCTAGACAGCTGCTAGCTCCGAAAAATACCTTCTCTCGAAGGCCTCTGGGGATAATCCATCATTGTGGCCATGATGGCGAACCCGGTTATAGAAAAACTCGATGTAGTTGAAGATGTCAGCCCGCGCCTCGTTTCGTGTCGGGTAGATTCTGCGGCGTATCCGCTCGGTCTTGAGCAGCGAGAAAAAGCTCTCGGCGACCGCATTGTCATGGCAGTTGCCGCGTCGGCTCATGCTGGCTTCAAGATTGTGATCGCGTAAAAAGCGTGACCAGTCCCCGCAGGTGTACTGGACGCCTTGATCAGAATGGATCATGACCTTGGCCGTGGGCTTGCGTCGCCACAGCGCCATCAGCAGAGCATCGAGGACGAGTTCAGCTCGCGGGTTGGACTTCATACTCCAGCCAATCACCTGGCGTGAGAACAAATCGATAACCACCGTCAGATACAGCCAGCCCTCGTGCGTTCGTACGTAAGTGAAGTCAGTGACCCAGTGCGTGTTCGGTGCATCGACCTCAAACCGCCGATCCAGGCGGTTCGGTGCAACGTGGCTTGGCTGCCCGCCCTTGAAGCCAGGATGCGCCTTGTAACCGCGCTTGGCTCGGATGCCGGCGAGCTTCATGAGTCGGTATACCCTGTGCTTGCCGCAACGCTCGCCATGGTCTCGAAGATCACGATGGATGTTGCGGTAGCCGTAAGCGAAGCCGCTCTCGATCCAGAACTGCTTGATCAGGCCAGTCAACCGTACATCGTCTCTGGCTCGTGCGCTCAGAGGTGTCTTCAGCCAAGCGTAAAAGCCGCTGCGATGAACTCCCAAGACGCGACACATGCTGGCCACCGAGAAACGTTGGAGCCGGGTCTTCATGAACGCGTACTTCGCTTTGACTCCGTGGCAAAGTACGCGGCGGCCTCCTTTAGGATGTCCCTCTCTTCGGTTACGCGGCGGAGATCCGCCTTCAATCGCTTAATCTCGTCTTGCTGTGCCTTGAGGTTCTGGTGCTGCTCGCTCTGGTCCCCAAACTTCTTGACCCAATCGTATAAGCTCTTGGTCGTTACCCCGAGCCGCTTGGCGACCTCTGGGACTGAGTAACCGCGGTCCGTGACCTGCTTGACTGCCTCGATCTTGAACTCATCCGTATATCGTGTTCCGCTCATCTGTGAATCCGCCTCGCTGGTTGCGTAATAATAACGCTAGCCAGTGTCTACAGAAGGCGGGGCAGACCAGGTCGTAAAACCGACGAGAGCGATCTCGACTTTGATTTCGTTCAGGGCGAGCTGTTTGTGCAACTCACGCCCGACGGCTCGCGATTTTCGCGCGGCGCGCGCTTTGATCTGCGCGTTCGGGATGAAGGACGCCCTGCTACCGTGGCGGCCCACTACATGACCGAGTACGCGTTTTCGGATAAGTGGTCAGGCCGGCTGGTTGGGCTCACCTTTCTCGACATTGGCAGCGGCGCGCGCGACGGCATTCAGCTCGAGACGCGGGCCAACCTGACCTACCGGCATGCGTCCTGGGGCAACTTCGGCATTGAGTCGTTCAACCGGTACGGTTCAACGAGCAAGATCCCCGACGTCGATAAGCAAGGGCACCAGATCGGACCCTTCTGGATGCGACGCTTTGACAACGGCGTGATGGTTTTCGCCGGTGCACTCTACGGTCTAACCGACAGCACGAACGACCGCGAGTATAGGCTGTGGCTGGACTGGGCGCGCTAGCGTCCTTCGATGAGCTTTCTGAAACACGAAAATGGTAGCGCCGCTGCTGTTCCACCCTGGAAACGCGAGGTCACAATGCCGCTCCACGCAACCAACGAAACTGGAACACCACGTCGGGCGTTGAGCGCGGGACAATGTCCTCAAACACGGTGAACTCAAATGCATCGCCGGACGCACGCTCCCAGCGACCGCCAAAGGTGATCGAGTAACCGGGGCCGAGTCCATCGAGATCACTTTGGAAGTACGACGAATGGGCATCGAGCTGCACCACGGCCGAAAGCGCCGGGCGCAGCGCGATCCGCATGCCAGCGTGTCCGAACGCGGCCCATCGCTCGAAACGGTCGGGCAATATCTCTGAGCCGTCGTGCCACTGGGCGCCCGCGCCGGCGAACCACGTAACCGCGCGCCCCCAAAGCGACGAACGGGCCAGCCCGTTCCACTCCAGTCCGGCGCCGAACGTACCGCTTCCCAGTAGCCGGTTCACGTTGCCGGTGGGCAGCTTGAAGTGCGCGCGCCAGGCTGTGGCGCGAGTCGATGATGCCGTAAGGGAGCGGCCAATGTGGACATGGGCTTCGCCCAGTGCCCAGCCGGTGTTCTGCATGTCAAACCGAACCCCGTTGGCATCTTCGTAGCGTATGCGCAACGCATCGAGTGGCAGCGCGGGTCGATCGCCTTCCGGCAAATCGAACACCTGATGGAAGTCATCGATCAAACGGTCGAGCAAACCGCCGGACTGATAGACCAGCGGAATATCCAGACCCAGGCGCCAGCCGTCCGCCTGCCACAACCAGCGGCCGGTCAGCGCCACAAACTCGCCGTCAAACGTGAGTCGCTCCGTGGCCCCCGTTGAGAGCGTGGCGAAGGTGCCCCAATCCACATCCGCAACAAACGACCGCGGCGTTGCATTGAAATCGGCGACGGTCGCCGGCGGTGGCGCAAACAACCTCGCCAGCGGATATCGGTCGACCGCGGACACGGGGTCGGCACAGACCGGAACGGCCGCCGCCAATAGAATCACGGTGGCCAACGATCGACGCACGCTAAGGTCCGCCCGTCCCGGCCGCGGCAGCTAATGTGAGCAGCGCCGCCTGCGTGGAGCGATAGGTGTCCTTGTCGATCCAGAACTCCTCGAGCGAGTGAGCCCGACCGGAGATCCCACCGCGGCTGATGGTCACCGCCGGCACACCCAACGACATGGGCACATTGGCATCGGTGGAAGATGCGATGCGTTGCACCGTGTAGCCCACATGACGCAACGCCGCCTCGGCCGCAAGCAACAAAGGCGCCTCCGGGTCCGTGCGGCCGGCGGGGCGTTGCCCGATGGGTTTCAACGCAAGCGTCAGCGACGGACCCGAGCGACGATCCATGTTGTGCCAGACCAGCGCATCGCGCATCGCGCCCTCGAACACCTCCGTCAGCTCGGCCAGCTTCTCCGGGTCGGCGCTGCGCAGATCCACTTCCATCCACGACTCGAACGCGATGGAATTGACCGACGTCCCGCCCCCGATGCGCCCCACATTGAAGGACGCGCGCGGCCCCTCGCGCGTGACCGGACCGGCGCGTGTGTGCAACAGATCGATGGCCGTGCCCAGCGCATGGTGCGGGCTCGCGTGTCCGAAATCGCCCCACGAATGGCCCCCCGCACCGGAGAAGGTCACACGAAACCGATTGGAGCCGACGGCCTGATCGACCAACCGACCCGGCGCTCCGCCGTCGATCGCGATCAAGGCGTTAATCGGTGGCGCCCCATTCCGAAACAGATGGCGCACACCGCGCAAATCACCCAAACCCTCTTCGCCCACGTTGCCCACGAGCATGACGTCCGCTTCAAACGACAGATCTGCCGCCACCACGGCGCGCGCCACATCCAGCAACAGCACCAATCCGCGTGTGTTGTCGCCCACACCCGGTGCCGAAAACGTATCGCCGTCCACCGCCACGCTAACGTCCGTGTCGGCGGGAAAAACCGTATCCAGATGCGCCAGCACCGCGACCGTGCGCGCTCGGGACACACCCTCTCGCCGCGCAATCACATTACCGACCTCGTCGATGGTGACCTCGCCGAACCCGGTGGATTTGAGCATCTCGGCGTAGCGCTGCCCGCGCGGGCCTTCTTCAAACGGCGGCGCGGGAATCTCGTTGAGCTCAACCAGCTCATCGCGCCCGCGCTGTGTGTGTGATTCGATATACCCGAGCGCACGGAGCACACGAGGGTGGTCCAGTAATCGATCGAGTGTCGCCGTACCCTCGTCCGCGGCGACCGTCAGACAGAACAAGAGCACCAGCACGCTGGCGGGTCGAACCCACATAGAAGAGTTTCCTGATGGCGGGACGCACCGCCGCCGGCTTGAGTATAGATGGCCGATGACAGCGAGACATCCTGACGACCGGCAACGCGCCGCCGCGTTGCGGCAAGTGTTGGCCGTCTGGCATGCAAAAGGCACCACGCAATCCACATTGACGCCAGCAGAACACGTGGCACACAACTTGCTGGCCAGTCCGATGGACCGCGAAGGACTCGCGGTTTTTGTCGACAACAAAAGGAGGACTCCAGATGGAGAAGACCGCCAACGTGCTGACACGTCCCGACGTGTCCGCACTACGCAGCGCGGCGAGGCCCCCCGTGGCCCCGCCATCCACAGCAGACCCGCCAGCGACCGGTCAGGTCAACACGGCTGGTGTGCAGCAAAACACCGATCGCGTAACGATCAGTGATCGAGCACAACAGCTCTCGGCCGCCCAGACGGGGGCCGCGGCAAGCGTTACGGGTGCGCCCGCATCCGACGCCGAGCGAGCGGTGCTTGAGATCCGGGACCGGTTTTTCACGACCGCGGGAGATCGAAACTTCAGTGAAGATTTCGACTTCAACCGCGACGGCGTGATCAACTTTGAGGACCTCGGTCAATTGCAGGAGAAACTGGCGAGCGCAAATGGCGCCACGCTCTCCGCTGCCACGCCACCGTCCCCGAGTCCGGTTCCGGACAGCCCCGAGCAGGGGGTCGTCAGTGGCACCAACAACACGCAACCGCTTACACAGGCTGAGCCTGTCAGCGTTGGATCGGCGGACGCCGAACCCGCGCTGACGCTGGATGGCCTGCGTGAGTCGTTCTTTGCGCGTGCCGGGGATGACCGCTTCAATGCGGCGGCCGATCTGAACCGCGATGGCGTCGTCAATGCGACCGATCTGGGCCTGTTTAGGCAGGCTCAGGCCGACACGGCAGAACCGGTCCAGCCGGTGCCCGACGTCGTGGAGACGGTCGGCTCGGTTGACTCAGCCGACACCGCTGCCGTCAACGCTCAGAGCACGGACGCTGAACCGGCGGCCACCGTCGAGACCAACGTCCCGACTCAGGCGGTCGACGCGGCATCGGATCGCGCCACCATTCGCGCCAACCTGGTTGATCAACTTCGCAGTGCGCTGGTTGATGCCCGGGATCGGTCCGAAGGGCGGGCGAACGCTGGCCAGCTCGATCTGACCGACTACCTGTCGGTTAACGAAGAGGTCTGACGGTCCTGATCCGCGCGTCCGGCATCGTGCGGTTCTTCTGCGCCCCGGTCAGTTTGTCTGGCCGGGGCTCTAAATCGCCGGCATTCGCTGCTACGCTTCTGAGCATGCATACGGGACATACGCCGGCGCGCCCGCGCTATTTGGCCATGGTGCTGGTTCTGCTGGCCTCGCTGGGTACCGCAATAATCACCTGCGCACAGTCGATCTATCGTTATCAGGACGAGCAGGGCAACTGGCACTTCACCGACCGCAAACCCGATGATGAGGTCGATAATCTACAGCACGAGAAACGTCGGCCCGGACCACCGCCGCCTGCGGTGACGCTGGCGCAGTCGGTCGATGGCAGCGACATCGTGGTGACCGCTCGCAACGATATTTTCTGCCCTGTGCAGCTGCGCTTCCGCGTGCGCGACGGTGCGCGTGCGTGGCCCGGCCTGCCCGACCCCATTTTTGAAGTCCTTCAAGCCAATAGCACAACCGAGATCCTGCGACTCCCGCTGCCGGACAATCGGGATGTGGCGCTGAATATTGAATTCGGGCATCTCCCGGGCGATCCGGATGCGCGCCACCAGCCGTCGAGGCCCTACCGCGCACAGTTTGCCATCGAGAGTCGGTACGCCATCACACAAGCGTTCCCGGACGAGGTTACCCACAACACCGCAGGTAGCCGACACGCCGTCGATCTCGCGCTACCTGAGGGCACGCCGGTTTACGCGGCACGCGAGGGCATGGTGTTTGAGGTGGCGTACGGCTCGTTCACAGGTGGCACCACGGAGGCGGACCGGGCGAAAGCCAATCTGGTGCGTATCCTACATGATGACGGCACCATGGCCGTGTACGCACATCTGGCGTGGAATGCGATTCGCGTAAGGCCCGGGACGCGTGTAACCCGTGGGGAGCGAATTGCCAGCAGCGGCAACACGGGCTTTTCCAGCGGCCCGCATTTGCACTTTGGCGTTCAGAAAAACAGCGGCGGCCGGATGGAGTCCGTGCCCGTGAGTTTTGAAGGCCCCGGCGGTACGGCCGTTACGCCGACGACCGGGGCTGTGCTGACGGCGTACTAGACGCCGTGATCAGACTTCCTTGATTTTCGCTTTTGGCGCGTTACGCGTGACGCTCTTGATGCCGTTGTCGCGCGCGGCCGTCGAGTTGTAGGTTTCGCTCGTACCGATGACCTGATGGTTACCCGCGCGGAGATTGAAACGCGGCTTCCCGTTCTTGGTGGTCGTCTTCTCAAAGCGCGAGGCGACCTGCGAGTTCTTCCGCACCGACTCGATACCGTTTTTGCAGCTTGCCTTCGCCTTATAGCCCTGGCTCGCCAGAATCACCTCACCGTTTCGTGCTTTCAAACGAAAGCAATGCTTGCCACCCTTGTCCGTAAAGATCTCAAACGTTCCCGACATGACTCCGCTCCTCCAAGGTTATTTTGTGTGTCAGCGTTGGGTTGTCACCGAATGTCCGCGGAGTGTAGCAGGGCACGAACGCGAGGCACCACTTTTCAAAAAACGTCAGGCCTGTAAGGTTGGACTTATGAGCACCGAGACGCTGACGACGTTTCCGAAATCCATCCCGACGCTTCAGTCGGCTCGCATTACACTGCGGCCGATTCGTCCGAGTGATTTACAAGTTGTCCACCAGGGTCTGTCCGATCGCCGCGTCACACGACACTACGCCGTTCACTTCGATACGCTCGAGCAGGCCAGAGAGCAGATGCACTGGTTTTCACGCAACGAACGCGACGGAACCGGGTGCTGGTGGGCGCTCTGCGACCAACGAAATCCACGCGATTACGAACCGATGATCGGCGCCTGCGGCATGAACGCGCATCCGCATTGTTCAACCACCGTCGAGCTTGGATTCTGGTTGTTACCGGGGCACTGGGGCCAGGGTCTCGCACGCGATGCGGTCTCGCAGTGCATCCAGTACGCGCGCTCGCTCAATACGATCACATCTCTTGTGGCGTACGTGGCGCGCGAGAATGTCCGCTGCCTGGGTCTTCTGACAGGTCTTGGATTCACCGATCTACCCGACAACAGCAACCCGGCGTTGCAACCGCAACCGGCAGAACACGCCATGATCACAGACGTACGCTCATGAATATTGACACCACAAGCAAGCCGCCGGCACTGCTTCTGATTGACGTGCAGAAGGCATTTGATGACCCCTACTGGGGAAAACGCAACAACCCGGACGCCGAAAAAGAGATGGCGCGTCTCCTTACGCATTGGCGGCAGCAGCGGTGGCCGGTGGTGCACATTCAGCACTGCTCGGTAGATCCTAACTCGCCTTTACAGCCTGGCCTGCCTGGCCACGCGTTCAAGGATGAGGTCGCGCCCATTGACGGCGAAGCGCAGTTTCAGAAAACGGTGAACAGCGGGTTTATCGGCACCGAACTGGAAGCGCACCTCAAATCGCGCGGGCTATCCGACCTGGTTCTGGTGGGGCTCACCACCGATCACTGCGTCTCCACCACCACCAGAATGGCGGGCAATCTGGGGTTTAACGTCACGCTTGTATCCGACGCCACCGCAACGTTTGACCGTACAGGCCCGGACGGTGTGACGCACACCGCAGAGGCACTGCATCAGGTTCACCTGGCCAGCCTGCACGGCGAATTTTGTGCGGTCGTCACCGCATCCGAGCTCCTGTCGTCGCTGACGTAATCGGCGTATGCACATCAAGAAAATTCCCACCAACGTCATCACCGGGTTCCTTGGTGCGGGCAAGACCACCGCTATTCTTGGCCTGCTGGCGTCCCGGCCGCAGGCGGAACGGTGGGCCGTGTTGGTGAATGAATTCGGGGAAATCGGCATCGACGGGAGTCTCCTGCGCGGTGCGTCGTCATCGGGCGAGGTATTTATCCGCGAGGTACCCGGCGGCTGCATGTGTTGTACCGCCGGGCTGCCGATGCAGGTGGCACTCAACCAGCTCCTGCGCCGATCACAGCCGCATCGACTGCTTATCGAGCCCACCGGCCTCGGTCACCCGCAGGAAGTGATCGATACGCTGTCCTCTGGCTTTAACGGTGATGCTCTGGCGCTGAAGCGCACGCTGACGCTCGTCGACGCACGTAAGTTGGCAAGCGAACGGTACACGTCGCATCCGACTTTCCTGCAGCAAATCGCGCTTGCTGATGTCATCGTGGCAAACAAGGCCGATCTCTATGCGCCCGGTGATCTGACCCGCTTCGAGCAATTTGTTCAGCGGCACGGTAAACCGGGCGTGGACACGCTGGTCACCGAGCAGGCGCGAATTCCCATCGATCTTCTCGGAGGTGACGCCAAGACGACAACGACCGCGACGATCGGAACCGATCATGCTGATGACGTTGCACCGGCTGGCGAACCGTCACTTCCGCCGTCGGGCATTCTTTGTGCACGCAACGAGGGCGATGGCTACGAGAGTCTGGGCTGGCGTTTTCGCCGTGACCACGTTTTTGACAAGCGGCAGTTATACGCGTTTCTGACAGGCCTCGATGTGGAGCGGATGAAGGCGGTGTTCATCACCGATGAGGGCGTCTTTGGCTACAACTTCAGTCAGGACGCGCTG
>JBCCMA010000144.1:0-8831 GCA_039026595.1 Pseudomonadota bacterium | reverse complement strand
GTTGCTCAGTCCGTTCTGGCGTCAGGCAAAGTCAATTATTGGACCGGCGACTGGAATGCGGCTTTCGAATCTCAATTTGCCGAGTACATCGGTAGCCGACACGCGATTGCGGCGGCAAACGGCTCGCTGGCCCTTGATCTGGCCCTGATTGCACTCGGGATTGGGGCGGGCGATGAGGTGATTGTCACGCCCCGAAGTTATTTTGCGTCGGTGAGCAGTGTCATGCTGACCGGCGCACGTCCGGTCTTTGCGGACGTGGACCGCGACAGCCAGAACGTGACCGCCGAGTCCATCGCGAAAGTTATGACGCCGCGTACCCGCGCGGTTATGCCCGTGCACTTGGCCGGTTGGCCGTGCGACATGCCCGGGATCATGGCATTGGCCGAGCAGCACGGGCTGGCGGTTATCGAAGACTGTGCCCAGGCACACGGAGCCAGTATCGATGGCGTTCGGGTCGGCGCCTATGGACATGCGGCCGGATTTTCCTTCTGTCAGGACAAGATCATGACGACCGGCGGCGAAGGTGGCATGTTCACGACCAACAACGACGCCATCTGGCGGCGTGCTTGGTCGTTCAAGGATCACGGGAAAGACTTCGATACGGTCAAGCGTAAAGACCATCCGCCGGGATTTCGCTGGCAGCATCATTCGATCGGCAATAACTTCCGAATGACGGAGATGCAGGCAGCGATCGGGTGCAAGCAGCTTGAAAAACTGCCTGATTGGGTGGCCCGACGCCGGGCCAATGCCGGGGTGTTGCGTCGGGGGCTTGCCAGTCTGGATTTGGTGCGGATCCCGTGGCCGTCGAGCAACATCGAGCACGCCGCCTACAAATTCTACGTGTTTGTGCGGCCAGCAGCGTTGCGGTCCGGCTGGACGCGCGATCGGCTCATGACCGCGATTGGCGAACGCGGTGTCCCATGCTTCTCCGGGTCGTGCCCTGAGATCTACCGGGAACGGGCCATCATTGCTGCCGGCTGTGCGCCCGACGCGCCTCTTCCAGTGGCGCGGGAACTGGGCGAGACGAGCCTCATGTTTCTCGTGCATCCCACGATCAATGAAGCACAAATGGCCAATGTTCTCGGCGTTTTGGTCGACATAATGAAAAGGGCCACGCGTTGAGACGCCTACGATGCCCGTGGTAGTCCGGACTGACCTTTGTGCGCTGAAGTGGCGACTTTTGTATACTCGCGCGGCGCCGGCGTCTGGTCTGATGGCGCCAGATGACGAGAGGATTTCGGTTTGAATGACAATCGAGGTGCAGCGGAGACGATCCATCGTCTAACCAGGCTGCCCAGGCGTGGCAAGCGCCTCATCATGGTAGCCGCGGATCTCGTCATGATTCCGCTTGCGCTTGCGGCGGCCACTATCCTGCATGCCGATGCTCTGGCCGGTTTTACTTTCGTCGAGCCGTGGTATTTCACGTTCGTCGCAGCGGCTAGCGTTGCGCTTTACGCGCGTATGGGCGTATACCGTTCGGTCATTCGTTTCATGGGCGCGCGGGTCGTGATTGCGATCGTACAGAGCGTGTCCGTTGTCACGATCGGCCTGGTCTTGCTGCGCTGGTTGTTGCCGTCGTCCGCGCTCCCGGTCACAGTGCTTGTCCTGTTCTGGGTGGGCACCATATTTGCGACGGTGGGAATCCGGTTTGTGTCGCGAACGTATCTTCAGAGTCAGCATCGCCCGGGTGAGCGTGTGGCGATTTACGGCGCCGGCGGCGCCGGCGCGCGTCTGGCCAGCGCCCTGATCGGTGGGCAGGAGTTTCTTCCTGTAGCGTTCATTGATGACAGCACGGCTCTGCATGGCAGCGTGATCAATGGTGTCGAGGTGTTTCCACCGGACGAACTGCCGTCGATGATCAGTGAGCTTGGCATCACCCGTGTGCTGCTTGCGTTGCCGTCGATCTCGCGTCGTCGTCGCAAGAAAATCATCCAGAAACTGGAAGCGACACACGTTCATATACAGACGATGCCCAATTTCTCAGACCTGATTTCCGGCAACGCCCGGGTGGATGAGATTCGGGAGGTGGATGTGGCCGATCTGCTCGGCCGCGATACGGTGCCACCCAACGAAGAGCTGCTACAAACTTGTACGCGCGGCAAGGTCATCATGGTCACCGGTGCCGGTGGTTCAATCGGGAGCGAGCTTTGTAGACAGATGGTCCGCCAGGGACCGGCCACCTTACTTCTGTATGAAGTCTCGGAGGTCTCGCTGTACAGCGTAGAGAAAGAGCTGCGCGAGCTGATCGATCGCGAATCTCTCGGGAATATAGAGATCGTGCCGTTGTTGGGTTCTGTGTGTGATAAGGAACGCGCAGGGAAGGCCATGCGCAGCTACGGTGTGCACACCGTTTACCATGCCGCTGCCTATAAGCATGTGCCGATGGTCGAGCGGAACATGATGGAGGGTATCCGAAACAACGTTTTCGGGACGCTCAATGCGGCGCTTGCGGCCGAGGAGAGTGGGGTTAAGAGCTTTGTGCTTGTGTCCACTGACAAGGCCGTATGCCCAACCAATGTCATGGGCGCGACGAAGCGATTTGCGGAGATGGTCCTGCAGGGTTTGCAGGATCGCGGAGCCGCCACCTGTTTTTGCATGGTGCGTTTTGGCAACGTACTCGAATCCTCTGGCTCGGTGGTGCCTCTTTTCCGTGAGCAAATTCGGTGCGGTGGGCCCGTTACGGTGACGCACCCGGAGATTATTCGATACTTCATGACTATTCCGGAGGCGGCACAGCTGGTGATTCAAGCCGGTGCCATGAGCGGCGGTGGTGATGTATTTGTTCTGGACATGGGCGACCCGGTAAAGATTGAAGATTTGGCGCGGCGAATGATTCGCCTTATGGGATTGACCGTTCTCAGCGAGGAAAATCCGGACGGCGACATTGAGATCAAGTACACGGGTTTGCGACCGGCAGAGAAACTGTATGAGGAGTTGCTGATCGGCAAGAACGTCATGGGGACACATCACCCTATGATTATGCGTGCGCAGGAGAAACGGCTTCCGTGGAGCGAGTTGCGCGTCCTTTTGCGCGCTCTCGAAGAGGCTTTGACCGGATTCCAGTGTGCGCGTGCTCGCGAAATCTTGATGAAGACAGTGGAGGAGTACATGCCTGCCGCCGAATTGATCGATCTGGTCTGGGCGCGCCAGCAAAGCGTGAATTCTCCCGAGAAGGTTGCCAGAATTACTACGCTATCGACGCAACGAAAGGGCTGAGACGCGCGATCCAGCGCCTCGAATAGTCACGCTACCGCGCGGATGCTGCGTCGGACTGGAATATCGTCTTGACTGAAGACAACAAACACAACGCGGCCACGCGCCCGCCATCTGAGCCCCAGATTGACCTCGCGCAGATGATTGCTCTTTTGCGCCGATCCGCATGGATTATTGCGTTGTCGATGCTCGTCGGCCTAGCTCTGGCCTGGGCGGCCTCACTGCGTATTGCACCTCAGTACGAGGCGGACGTTACGTTGCGCGCCACGGAAAATCTGTCCTCCGGCAGCGGTCAGTTGGGCGGCCTCGCCGGTTCGCTCGGCGGGTTTGCTTCTTTGACGGGACTGTCGCTTGGCGGCGGCTCGGATGCGCGCGAGCGCTCAATGGCAATTCTGCGGTCGCGCGCATTGGGGCTGGCGTTGATCGAAGAGCAGTCTCTCATACCTCTTTTGTTCGAAGAGTCGTGGGACGCAACAACTGAGAGCTGGACCGTGCCCGACTCGGAGGTGCCCAGTGCACTGGACGCTTGGGAGCGGCTAAGTGAGGAAGTGCGCGCAATTGAAGAAGAGCGGCGATCCGGCAATATCACTGTCACTTTCCGGTGGTCAGACCCAGTGCGCGCGGCCAAGTGGGCCAACGCTTTGGTTGATCTTGCGAACCGGCGCACGCGCGAACTTGCTATTGAGAGCGCAACGCAGAGTAATGCGTTCCTTGAGCAGGAGCTTGGCCGAACAAGCAACGCCAATATCAAAGGTTCGATCTACTCGCTCATCGAGAAGAACATTGCGAACATAACCCTCGCCAACGTCAGTAGCGACTACGCGTTTGAGATCATCGATCCGGCGTTGGCATCGGATCCGGATGATGTCGTGTGGCCTGATCTGAAGATAATGCTGCCGGCGGGTGCCTTCGCCGGACTCGTATTCGGACTTTGTGTGGTCCTCGTCCGGGGTCGCTCAAATGTCATCATCCACTGAAATAAACCGGGCGCCGGGTGTTGTCATCGATCTGCGCCGCGCAGCGCTCTTTTTCGCGTGCGTCATGATCGCGGGAGCCGCGCTGCTCGACTTTGTGCCCCGGCCGTCGTCACCGGCGAGCCTGATTTTTGTAGCAGCTCTCGGTGCGCTTTTGTCGATCCGCTTTGTGCATGTTGCGCTGACCCAACGGATGGCGTTCCGTTGGCTTGATGTTTTCGCATTGGTCATTGTCGCGGTAACCGGCGTCTCCGTTTTGCCGGCGTTGACCAACGGCGTATCGACCGTGGACTGGGCGCGAGGCGCTGTTCCATTTGTTTTTTACGGCGTCATCGTTCTGCTCAATGGCCTCGACGACGAATATTCGCTCGTCTGGCTTACACGGGCCATGTTGATTGGCTGTGCTCTGTGGGTCGTGAAGATCATCGCGCAGACGGCTTCGGCGATTCCTGCCGTTCTGTCGGGTGACTTGAGTCGATTGACGCTTGTGACGCTGGATCTGACGGTGCCTTTGGCGATGATCGGATTCACACTTGTACTTTTCTTGCGGCAACTTCGGCCGTTGCTAAGGATTGGCGCCTTAGGGACGTTTCTTGTTCTGATATTTCTGGCGGGCTACCGCAGCCAACTGCTGCTGATTTTTGGCGTATTGCTCGTCTATTTTTCACGCCTGAGCGGCCTTCATCGACTGCGCCTTGTCTTCGCAGGACTGGTCGCTGCGATGGCGCTTTTGAGCACAGGTGGACTGGATCCGGTCTTTGACTCGATCGGACGCCGCTTTGCGTCGGTGGGCGAGGAAGTGGAGTCTGTGCGAGGCCGCGAGTTGTCCTACGCGCTTTCTAACTTCTCTGAGTCGCCGCTAGTCGGTAAGGGGCTGTCGTTTCCGGTGCCGGTCGCCATCACTCGTGGCGACGATGCCTGGAACAATTACGATAGCGATACCGTGCGCTATATCCACAGTTTTCCGGGCTATGTCTTGATGGACATGGGTTTGCTCGGCGTGGTCGCATTTGGGGCGTTCTGGGTTACAGCAGTCTTTTCCGGCTGGCACGCACGCAGCGCTTCCGTGGTAGGGGAGGCTGCATTCTGGAGCCTCATAACAGTACTCGCGTTCTTTCTGATTTCTGCAGCGTTTCGACAGATTCAGACCACAGTTTTTTCGATGGTCCTCGTACACATCATCTCGTCGTGCAGGCGCACCCCAAACGTCTCCCCGGCGCCAGACGCCTGAGCCATCGAGCATCGAGCGACAATGCGTGGCCATCTGTCCCGTTCCAGTGCCCTGTCCCACCTCAAAGGTGGTGCTATCCAACTGCTTGCGCTGATTTTTTTACTGTTGCAAAACGCGGCAGGTCCGCTGCTGTACGGCGGGGAGAATTACGGAGCCACGTTCTTTTTTCTTTCGTTCGTCTTTATTTTGCAGGGCGCCCTTGAGTCGGTTTTCTTTGCGGTCACCATTGAGCGGCTGGGCGAGGACCGCCATGAGCGGCCTCCGCCGCTTGGTACCATGTGGCGAGACGGCGCCGTCCTGGCGATTCTTGTGCTCATCGGTACGGGTGTCGTTCTGACGCTGCGCGGTGACGGGCGATACATGGTTTGGCTGGTTCCCATAGCCAGCGCCCAGTTTGTCACCACGGCGCTGATGGGTCTGGCGTACGGCACTCAGCGGCTGCGGCTCGTCTTCTCGGCAAATCTGATGGCGCTCGTGGCCTTCACCACTGCCATGCTCGTCATGCGCAAAGTTGATTCATCATTCGGTCTGATGGGGGCATTTCTTGCTCACCAAATCGCCGCGGCCTTTCGGCTGCTTTGCGATGCCCCGTTGCGTCGACTGGGTCGTGCAAACCTTGCGCCCGCGACCCGGGATGCCCGGACCTATCTGGTCGCGTTCTTTACCCGAGCCCCGGTTCTTGTGCTGGGTAACGGATTGATCGTGGCTGCCGGCATCCTGTTTGACTACCGAGTCGTGGCCATTGCGAAAATCTATTTGAGCCTGATGAACGCTGGTCGCTTCGTCCTGCCGTTGTCCGGTCCTGTCCTTCAGTCTATTGCGACGCGTGAACGTGGTGGCGATGGCGACAGCACGCGCATTGTGCTGGCGTTTGCCGCATGTTTCTGGGTAGTGCTTGCCGGACTGTTGTTCTTCGCAGCCCCGCGTATCGCCGCGGCGCTTCTCGATACGCCAAGTCAGACCGGCTTTGGCTTGATCTGGTTGTTCATTGGGATGCCGGCCTATTTGCTCATGCAACCGCTGGCGCTGGCGGCGTTTGCCGCCGGCGCGCACCGGCGAATTATCCTGTCATTTCTGGTTGCAATTTCGTTCGGGATCGTGATCCTTGTGCCGTTTGGTCTGGTGGCCGGATTCGTCACCAGCGTTTTTCTGTACGTCGCAGTGATGGTGCTCGCGCCGCGCTAGCGATCTGTGACCCTGATATTCACTGTCGAGAACCTTACCGTGAAACAAGTGTGCCAAAACCTCGGAAACGGAGAAACCGAGCTGATGGAGGTCCCGGCGCCCATCGGCAAACCGAATCACGTTGTGATTGAAACTCAGGTCAGCCTTCTTTCGGCCGGTACGGAACGAATGCTCGTTGATTTCGGTCGCGCCAGCCTGATTCAGAAGGCGCGCATGCAGCCAGATAAGGTTCGTCAGGTCCTGAACAAAGTCTCGACAGATGGTCTTGCAACGACCTACAGCGCCGTTAAGAGCAAGCTCGACCAACCGCTTCCTCTTGGCTACTGCAATATGGGTCGCGTGATATCGGTTGGCGCCGGCGTCAGCGAATTCTCCGTTGGCGATCTGGTGGTGTCCAATGGCCCGCATGCCGAGGTTGTGCGCGTTGGGAAAAATCTGTGCGTGCGCGTGCCCGAAGGTGTGGCAGCTGAGCACGCGCCGTTTGCCGTCGTCGGCGCGATCGGTTTGCAGGGCATTCGGCTGGCACGCCCTGAGGTGGGCGAGACGTTTGCGGTAATTGGGTTGGGACTGATTGGCCTGCTCACTGTGCAGATTCTAAAGGCGGCCGGTTGCAAAGTGCTCGGTATCGATTTGAACGAGAGCCGGCTGGAAGCGGCTCGCGGGATGGGCGCGGACGTGTTCTGCGCGCCGGGTGACACTAATCCGGTCGATGTGGCAAAAGCGATGACCGGCAACATGGGCGTTGACGGTGTGCTCGTCACCGCCGCCACGTCCAGCAACGACCCGATGTCCCAGGCGGCGCAGATGTGTCGGGTGCGGGGTCGAATCGTCTTGGTCGGGACAGCTGGCCTCGAGCTGTCTCGAGCAGAGTTTTACGACAAGGAGATTTCATTCCAAGTCTCATGCTCTTACGGGCCGGGACGCTACGATCCGGTTTTTGAAGAGCAAGGTGTCGACTACCCGTTCGGATATGTTCGCTGGACCCAGCAGCGCAACATTGGTGCTGTGCTCGATCTCATGGCGATGGGTAAGCTGGATGTGTCTGGTCTCATTACGCATCAGTACACGTTTGATGAGGCGTTGGCGGCCTATGATGTGCTGACGTCGGATCCGTCGGCCATGGGCGTGGTCCTCAACTACCCGAGCCGAGAGGGCAAACTCGATCAGCGCGTAGCGATCGGTCGGGCATTACGGGCTGGAGCCCCGGACATGCCGGTATGCGGCGTGATTGGGGGAGGTAACTTCGCGTCGCGTGTATTGATGCCTGCTATTCGTAATGCCGGCGGCCAGATTGGCACGGTGGCCACCACCAGTGGACTAAGCGCAGCGGTCAATGCCCATAAATTTGAGGCCGCGCAGGCTGCGACCGGCGCCGATTCAGTGATCGACGATGCTGATTGCAATATCGTCTTCATCCTGACGCGGCACGACACGCACGCGGATCTCGTGCACAAGTCTCTGCTGGCTGGCAAGCACGTGTTCGTGGAAAAGCCGCTGGCCATTCATGACCGCGATCTGGACAGGATCGAGTCGGTTCTTGAGAGCGTCGATGCGGTCAGGCCGATCCTGATGGTGGGCTACAACCGCCGCTTCTCACCGTACGTGTCGCATTTGAAATCCGCACTTGATGCGGTAAACCGGGAAATGGCCGTGGTCTACACCGTCAACGCAGGCCATTTGCCGCCGGATCACTGGATTCAGGATCCGGCCGTCGGCGGCGGTCGCATCATCGGGGAGGGTTGTCATTTTATCGATCTTTGCCGTCATTTGACCGGCGCGCCAATCAGCGACGCGACCATCAACGTCATGCGAGATTCAGCGGGCGCGCCAATCCTGGACACCGCGATGATTCAGCTCGCATTCGAGAACGGTTCGATTGCGACCATCCAGTACCTGTCCAATGGACCAAGTAGCTTTCCGAAAGAGCGCGTCGAGGTATTCTGTGGCGGCGACGTGTGGCAGCTCGACAATTTCCGTCGATTGACGCATTTCGGTCCCTCTGGGCGCAAGCGCATCCGGCTGGGAAACAGCAAGGGACACGCAGAGGGCGTCGCGTCATTTTTGTCTGCTGTGAAGGCCGGCGGTGAACCCCCGATCCCCGAAAACGAGTTATTGGAGGTGGCGCGGCAGACCATACGAATCTCAGACATGGCTCTTGGCGTGACGTCGTGATGATGACCTCGCTTGCGGCACTCAGATCGGGCTGATAATGCTGGAGCGACTTCGGG
>JBCCMA010000143.1:0-9036 GCA_039026595.1 Pseudomonadota bacterium | reverse complement strand
GATTGATCCTTCAAGACGAAGACTCTGCGCGGGGCTTTTGAGCCTGCCGTTTGCTGAGGTGTCGGCTCAGGAGATCGCGAACATCCTCGGCCGCGCGCGTTCGTTGTCCGCCGGTTTGTCGAAACCGTTGCGGATGCTGTTACCGCGCGGCAGCGAGGCCAATGTCCAACCGGTCGTAGACCGGTTTGCGCGTGAGACCGGCGCGAAGGTCGAGCTCATTCCTTCTCCTGTTTCTGATATCAACACGCACTTGTTGATCGCCCACGGCCGCGGTGCGAGCTATGACGTCGCTCTGCCAGCCACCTACGGTTTGGCCGACCTTGTGGCCGCCGGGGCACTTCAAGCGCTTGACGATCTCGCCCCCGGATACGCGGTCAGCGCGTCCAGGTCGTCGCTTTTCCCACTCGGCGATGTCGTGGGGGGGCGCCTTTACGGGCTGCAAACCGACGGCGATGTCTATGTGATGTTTTACAACCGTCGCTTGCTGGAAAACACCGAGCTCAGCGATGCTTTCGCTGCCCGATACGGTGAACGGCCGCGACCGGCGCGGTCCTTCGGCGAGCTCGACCAGCTCATGCAGTTCTTCCACGCGCCTGAGCAGAATCGATATGGCGGTGTGTTGTTTCGCGCGCCGGGCTTCCTCGCATGGGAATTCTGGATACGGTTGCATGCTGCCGGTCGGTTTCCATTCAACCGTGACATGCGGCCACAGCTGACCACGGATGAAAGCGTGTCCGCATTGAAGGCGCTGGTCAGTGCATCGCGCTGGCAGCATCCGGCGGTGATGACCGACAACCTGACTGACAATTGGAAGCGATTCGCGCAGGGCGAAGCGCTGTGCAATATCGGTTGGGGAGGTAGCCAAAAGTACTGGCGTCGCCGCGCTGCCGAGCTTGGCCGCGATATTTTGGTCGCACCATTGCCCGGGCTCGCGCATGCTAAGGGCATCGCGCGGTTGGGCTATTTCAACTGGGGATGGAATTACGCGGTGCCTGCGCGCTCGACCCATCCTGAGCTGGCGGCGCTGTTTGCGTGCTACGCGGTATCTCCGCGCGCATCCGCGTTGGCGGTGCGCGAGCCGGATGGTTTCTTCGACCCGTTCCAGCCTGAGCACTTCCTGAGTCCCGGAATAGAGCAGGTCTACGGTCGTAATTTTCTCGACGTGCAACGCGACGCGCTCTCGCACGCAATTCCGGATCTGTATCTTCCGGGGCGGTCCGGTTACATGGATTCCCTCGACGACTATCTCCACCGGGCCAACTCAGGTGACTTATCGCCCACGGAAGCTCTGCGTGCTGTCGAGTCGATCTGGGAGGCGCACACCGATCGGCTCGGGCGCAGGCGGCAGGTGTCGGCGTGGCGAGATTTACGCGCCAGATATCCATCTGAGCTACGATCGCTTCTGTCCTGACCAACGGCAAACCTAGAGGCCTGCATGGGTAAACGAGGCAGAAAAATCCGCATTTTGTTGATCGAAGATGACGAGGTGGATGTGGAAAGCGTCCGTCGCTCGTTTATGCGACATCGAATCGGAAACGATATCGCGGTGGCCGGCGACGGTATTGCGGCGCTTGAGTGGCTGAGGGGTCGGGAACAGGATTTCGAAACGCGCCCCCTGATCATCCTGCTGGACATCAACATGCCACGCATGAACGGTCTGGAGTTTCTGCGCGAATTGCGCACGGACCCGGCTTTGCGGGACCTCGTGGTGTTTGTGTTGACCACCTCGGCCGATGAGAAGGATATCTTCGCGGCTTACGACCTGAACGTGGCGGGCTACATGTTGAAAACCGAGGTGGGCGACGGCTTTACTGAGGCCATTCGGCTCATTGACCACTACTGGCAAGTGGTCGAACTTCGCTCGTAATCGCGGTGACATTCGCCCGCACGAGCGAGTCATCCGCTGTGGAACAGTCTTCGCGCTGATTACTCCAGCGTAGCTGTCCTGTGCTGGCGCTCTCCGCGTCCGCTTCTGTCTCATATGGGCGCGATGAGTGGCTCTCGCCCTCCACCAGAGGTTCCAGCCGAAGTGTGGTTTGCACATAGGTTTGCCACTGAGAAAGCTGGTGCGCAGGAATCGGTTTGCTGATGAATTTGCCCTGGCCAGCGCGACAGCCGATCTGGCGAAGCGTGTGTAATTGCGCCGGCGTCTCGATGCCTTCGGCCACCACGTCGAGGCCGAGTTCATCGCCAAGACTAATCATCGCGCGCACGATCGTTTCGCACTGGGGCTCGTTGTTCAAACCGGAAATCAGGGACCGGTCCAGTTTGAGGGCGTCCAGCGGGAATTGGCGCAAATAATTAAAGGTAGCGTGACCGGCGCCAAAGTCGTCCAGTTCAATTCGAACGCCGCTGCGGCGGAGCATGTCGAGGTTCTCGAGACAGGCCTGGCTCGGTTCCACGAGCGTCGTCTCTGTGATCTCCACGGTAAGCAGGCGCGGCGACAGTTTCGCGCGTTTCAGGTGATTGATCACTCGCGTCGCGAACGTTGGCGCGCCAATTTCCTGTGCGTCAGCGTTGATTGACACGGGGACCACCGGCCCGTCGTTGTCTCGCCACTCGCGGATTTGTCGACAGACCGCGCGCAGCATCAAACCGCCGACCTCATTCATAAGGCCCGCGCGGCGTGCAATGGGCAGGAATTCGCAAGGCTCAACCACCTCACCATCCGCACGTTCCCAGCGACAAAGCGCTTCCATACCAACCAGGCTGCCATCGGCCAGTGAGATTTTCGGCTGGAAGTACGGAACCAGTTCCTCGCGTGCGATCGCAGGTCGCAGCGCCGTTTCGAGATCGTAATGGCGCTCGCGACGCTCGTGCATACGTTGATCGTACAGGGCGTGGTTGCCGCGTCCGCGGCGTTTCACGTCGTACATGGCCATGTCGGCGCAGCGCAACAGCTCATCCACCGTGCGGCCGTGGGCGGGGTACAGCGCACCCCCGATACTGGCCGAAATCGAGTAGGGCGTGTCCCCCACAGTAACCGGTTCGCGCAGGGCATTGACGAACTGCCGGGTCCAGCGCATCACGGACTTGTCGTGTGGGATGTCTTCCAGAATCACTGCGAATTCATCGCCGCCAAGGCGCGCGGCGGTGTCGCCCGCGCGGATGCCGTCGCGGAGTTTGTCGGCGACGCTTTTTAGCAGTTCATCGCCCGCGTGATGGCCGTGCGTGTCGTTCAGGATCTTGAAGTGATCGAGATCGATCATCATGAGCGCGACCATCGTGTCGTGGCGATCTGCGCGGGCGCACGCTTTTTCGAGCTGTGTGCAAAACTCCTGGCGATTCGCCAGTTGCGTCAGCTGATCGTAGGAGGCCAGATGTTTCAGCCGCATTTCCGCGGCTTTGCGTTCGGTGGCGTACGCCATGGCCCGGGGCAGTTCCCGGGCCGAGTCGCCCTTGACGATGTAGTCTTGCGCGCCAGCCCCGATGACCGCCGTTGCGAATTGCTGATCGGCATTGCCGCTCAGCACGATGACCGGGACGCCCGTGTGATTCGCGGTAATGGCGCTGGCCGCCTCGTCGCCCGTCGCGTCGGGCAGGCTCAGATCCACGAGCACCACGTCAAAGTGCTGAGCTTCCAGGTGGTCGAGTGCTGAGGACAGCGTGTCCACGCGCGTGATCCGGTGAGGACCTGACGGATCCCGCGACAGGATCACTTCGACCATCTCAACGTCGAGGACGTCGTCCTCTACCAGCAATACATCCATACCGAACCGGCTCCTTCCCTGCTCATGGCTCTGTCGTGGCGCGTCCTGCGCCGGTGCTCGGAGTGTCGCGGTCACCCCTTGTCGCGTTCGACAGTGCATGAGCGTCTTGGCCGGGCAAAGGACGCTCGTCACATAATTCCGGCCGCGTCGCATCATCACTTCCGGTAATATTAGACAGAATGCGCGCGATTAAACGTAATGCCTGTCGTATCTGTGACGGTCTTCACAAAAATCGGTGTTTTCCATGACTTTTCGACCGACTCCACTGGTGCTTGCGTCCGCGTCGCCACGTCGCGCCGATCTTTTGAAACAGATCGGCGTCAAATTTACGACGCGTCCTGCCGACGTAGACGAACAGGTTTGGCCCGGTGAGGCACCGGCGGATTATGTCCTTCGCCTCGCGGTTTCCAAGGCACGAGCCGTCGGTGCGACGGGCGCTGCGGTCCTCGGCGCGGATACCACGGTGGCCGTTGACGGCGAGTGTCTCGGCAAGGCCCGTGATCAGCAAGAAGCGGTGTCCATGCTCATGCGCCTGCAAGACCGCTGGCATGAAGTCCATACCGGCGTTGCGGTACTTCAAAACGGTGACTGTGAACGATTCGTGACTTGCACCCGCGTCAAATTTGGCCCGCTCGGGCACGCTCACGCCATGGCGTATTGGCAGACCGGAGAGCCGCACGACAAAGCGGGGGCATACGCCATACAGGGGCTGGGTGCGTTGTTCATTGAGCGTATTGAGGGCAGCTACAGTGGGGTGGTGGGATTGCCGCTTGCGCCGACGGCACTTGCGTTAGCCCGGGCGGGCGTCGCCACGGCCCTCACGAACGCCGCCGGAGATCGCGCGTGAAAGAAGAAATTCTGGTCAATGTCTCCTCTCGCGAAGTGCGCGCGGCCGTCGTTGAGAACGGTGTGCTGCTCGAGGTGCTTCTGGAACGTGCCTCGCGTCGCGGACTGGTCAGCAACATCTACAAGGGCACCGTATCCCGTGTCCTGCCCGGCATGCAGGCGGCGTTTCTTGACGTCGGGCTTGAGCGCACGGCCTTCTTGCACGCGTCCGATATTCGACAGCCCGCAGCGGATGACGGTGAAGCGCGAACGGACAACATCCGCGAACTGATCCGTGAGGGCGAGCAACGTCTTGTGCAAGTGCTGAAGGACCCGATGGGCACCAAAGGCGCGCGGCTGACCACCTACATTTCGATACCGTCGCGCTTTCTTGTTTATTTGCCTCGTGGCACCGGCGTCGGCGTTTCCACCCGAATTGAGGACGAGCAGGAGCGACACCGCCTGCGTGAACTTGTCGAGAGCATCATTCCCTCCGACCAGCCCGGCGGCTTTATTGTTCGGACTGCCGCGGAGGGCGCCAGCTACGACGCCTTGCGCGCAGACATGATGTTCCTCGGCAAGCTGTGGGGCGCCATCCTCGCGCGGCGTGATCGGGCGGACGGCGTCGGCCTTGTCTACGAAGATCTGGACCTGCCCCGTCGCATTCTCCGTGACATGCTGAGCGCCGATGTGGAGCGCATTCGTGTCGACAACGCCGAAGCGTTTGAACGCATGCGCGACTTCGCGCAGACGTTTGTGCCCGATCTGGCGCCGGTCATCGAGCACTACGAACGCGACCGTCCCATCTTCGATCTTTATAACGTTGAAGAGGAGATTCACAAGGCGCTGGGACGCAAGGTTCAGCTGAAGTCGGGCGGCTATCTGATCATCGATCAAACCGAAGCAATGACGACCATTGACGTCAACACGGGCGGTTTCGTGGGTCATCGCAATCTTGAAGACACGATCTTCAAAACCAATCTGGAGGCCGCGCAGGCCATTGCGCGGCAGTTGCGATTGCGGAACCTCGGCGGGATTATCATTCTTGATTTCATCGATATGAGCGACGCGGAGCACCGTCAGCAGGTGCTCCAGGCGCTCGGTCGTTACCTGGAGCGCGATCAGGCCAAATCTTTCGTCAGCGAGGTCTCCGAGCTCGGGCTGGTCGAAATGACGCGCAAGCGCACGCGTGAGTCTCTGGAACATCTGCTGTGTACATCGTGTCCAACCTGCGAGGGGCGGGGATTTGTAAAGACCGTGGAGACCGTGTGCTACGAAATTTTCCGCGACATCGTTCGTCAGACACGACAGTTCGACTTCCAGCAACTGATGGTGCTGGCAAGCCCGGAAGTCGTCGAGTTGTTGCTCGATGAAGAATCCGCAGCGCTGGCGGAACTGGAAGACGCGACCGGCAAACCGATCCGCCTGCAGGCGGAGTCGGCCTATCGCGACGACCAGTTTGACGTGGTGGTGATGTGAGCACGGTCGCCGACGCCGCGCCGCGCCCGCGCAGCTGGCTGCGCACGCTCTGGCGATGGTCCTTTTTCACGTTTGCCACGGTGGTGGTGGCGGCGGCGGTCGTCGTAGGGCTGTTTCGTATTCTGGTGCCGATGGTGCCTGGCTTCCACGAGCGCATCGAGACCGCGGCGGGCGAGGCACTGGGCGTGCCGGTGACCGTCGAATCGCTGGACGTTCGCTGGCGCCTGCACGGTCCCGAACTGGTTTTCGAAGGTGTTCGCGTGCTCGACGGAGAGAGCGACAACGCGCTGCTTGAAGCGGCTGGCGGGCACGTCAATCTGAACGTTGCAGAGTTCCTCGCAACCCGCCGGGTGATGCCGGACTTCGTCGTACTGCGCGGCCTCGACATCGCCGTCTTTCGCAATGACGACGGTGAGTTTTCCGTGCTCGGTCGTCCCGCGCGGCGTGGCGAGGCGGCTTCTCTGTCGGACGCCACGTCCTGGCCACTTCCTGACGGCTTGTACGTCCTGCAGGATTCTCGCGTGCGATACACCGCCGCCAGCGCGGACCCGGTCGTGGTTGAGGCGGTCAGCGTGAACGTTGAGGTCGGCGGTCGTCGTTTGCGGCTCGACGGCGAGCTTCGACCACCCGCCGGCATGGGCGACGCACTCGAGATTTCCGCGGAGTTGGATCGCACCACTGACAGTCTGAGTGGCCTGTCGTGGCAGGTGTACGTGGCGGGCAGCAATCTTCAACTTTCGGGTGTCAATCGGGTGGCCGGTGCGTCGGTCGTGCCCCTTTCAAGTGGTACGGGCACCCTGACGGCGTGGGCTGAATTTGACGGCCTGAGCGTTCGGCGCGCGAGTCTCGACCTCGAAGCGAGCGCCGTGCAGTTTGCGCGCGGCGGCGCGCCCTATGACGATATCCGGGGTCGGTTTGAGTTGGACCGGTCCCCGCTCGGTCTGCAGATCACAGCGCGGGATCTGGCGCTTGAGCGCAGCGGTTTCTCGTGGCCGGACATGACCGCGTCGTTTCTGATTGAGCAGGGGGGCTCAGGCGAGCCGACGTATCGCATCACCTTGCCGTTCGCGCGACTTGATGATCTCTGGCCGCTGGCCGAACTGCTGCCGCAGGGCCGTCTGCGCGAGTCGCTTATTGGGTTTCGTCCGTCGGGCAACCTCTACGACGTCAGCGTGGTGCTGGACGCCTCGGCGCCGCCGGCCCGCGGGCTGACCGCCGAGGGGCGTTTTGAGCGTCTTGGCTGGACGGCGAATAAACGTATTCCTGGCGCTCGCGGTCTGAGCGGGCGTGTGCGGACCACACCATCGGGCGGCGCGCTGGCGATTGAGAGCGATCAGGTCGAGCTGGATGCGCCCAACCTGTTTGACCGTCGCATGCCGGTGCGCCGTGTGGCGGCCACGCTGAACTGGTCGGAACAAGACGGGCATTGGAAGGTGGACAGCGAGAATGTACTGCTCGCAACGACCTACTTCGACGCTCTGGCAAATGTGTCGCTGACATTGCCACCGAAAGGGTCGCCAAGACTGGATCTCGACGCCCAGCTCGGCGATTTCGATATATCCCGCGGCCTCGACTATTTGCCCGTTGGTGTCATGAAACCCAAGCTGGTCGAATGGCTGAGCACGGCGTTGCAGGGGGGCACGATCCGCGAAGGCGAGGTGGCGTTCCACGGGGCGCTTGATCAATTTCCGTTCGACGGTCCGGACAGTGAGGGTGAATTCTCAGCGCGCCTTTCGGTCGAGGACCTCGTCATGGCGTATTCCCCGGGCTGGCCCTCGGTCACCAATGTCACGAGCGATGTGCGCTTTGGCGGGCGCGGTCTTACGGCCATGGTCCAGTCTGCGCGTTTTGGCAACGCACGGGCCACCAAAGCCGATGTGACCATTGAGGACTTCCGAAACACGGTGGTTGAGGTCAACGTTGAAACGCGCGCGCCGCTCGAGGTGGTCCGCGATTACCTCGTCACGACGCCGCTCAACGACCGCTACGGTGTACTGTTGAACGATCTCAAACCGTCGGGTCCGGCTTCGAGCACACTGCGCGTTACGGTGCCAGTGAAGAAACCCAAGTCCACCGACTATCGCGTCGAGGTCAAGGCCGAGGGTGCGACGCTGGCCTACCGGGACTGGCCGATCGACCTCGAAGACATCCGCGGCTCGGTGATTTTCCGGCGCGACGGCATCACATCGCCGGCGGCCACTGGGGTGCTGTTGTCGCGTCCCGTCGCGCTTGCCATGGACATGGCACCGCTTCAGCTTGACGGTCAGGCCATGCGCCAGATGCGCGTGCGGGCCAGCGGGCGCACGGATGCCAATGTGCTGGCGGATCGGGTGCACCCACCGCTGGCTGGCATTTTCAGCGGTCTGGCGGATTGGCAAGCGACGATCGCATTTCCGCCGGCCACGCAACAGGATGTTATTCCCACGACCGTTGAAATCACATCTGGTCTTGAGGGGCTGGCAATCGACTTGCCGGTGCCGTTGCAAAAACCGGTGGATGATCGGTTGGCGGTCAAGGCAATACTCGATGTTTACAAGTCGGCGCCAATGCGGGCCGCCATTGAGCTCGGAGGCGAGCTCAAGGCTGACGTATCTGTGGATGTGGCAAATCAGTGGGCGGTCCAGCGTGCCGCGGTCGTGATGGGCGAGGGCGACGCACGCATCGACGAGCGACCGGGCGTGACTCTGCGCGGCCGCATTGATGAACTGGATGTCGACGGCTGGATGGATTTGTTCAAGGGGCGCAACGCGCCCTCCGACAACGGGCTGCGTACCGCGGATGTCCGGTTTGAGCGGGCGCAGGTGCTGGGCCAGCCGCTCACCGCCGGTCGTCTGCAGGTTGATCGCAATGCGCGCGAGTGGCTGGTGGAGGTGGAGGCCGAGGAGGTCAGCGGTGCGATTTTCCTGCCGCGCGACAACGCCACTCGCGCGCATTGCGATCAACCTGCAGACGACCGGCGGTGAGCGGCTGGCCCAGCACCTGCGCCCGCTCAAACCGGACATCCGCGGTACGCAGCCCGTTG
>JBCCMA010000142.1:0-9206 GCA_039026595.1 Pseudomonadota bacterium | reverse complement strand
GGCCACCACCGATTCTCCGACGCCCGGTCGCGGCAACAATGGCGTGGCTTCGGCGGTCGCCACACCGCCGTACAACGGCGTTCTGGGCGCCACGCCCGTCACATGCCAGCGCGCCCGATGACGATGACCGGCCAGCGACGACAGCGCATCCGCGTCGGCCAGTACTTCAAGGTCAGCGCGGTCCAGATCGGCGGCGTGCGCCAGATCGTCCACATGGTCGAAGGGCCGGTCGGGGCGCGCGCGCCGCGTTTGGCGCACGTGCACGATGCGCTCGGCGGCATCGTGTTTGAGGCCACGCACCTGACGCAGACCAAGGCGCAGCGCAGGTACCCCACCGGTGCCGCGTTCGAGCGTGCAGTCCCAGTCGCTGCACACCACGTCCGCCGCGCGCACATCCACCCCGGCCTTGCGCGCGGTCTCCACCAACTGCGCCGGCGCGTAGAAGCCCATCGGCTGACTGTTCAGCAGGGCGGCGAAAAACGCCGCCGGCTCGTGCCGCTTGAGCCACGCCGACACATACACCAGCAGGGCAAAGCTGGCGGCGTGCGACTCGGGAAAACCGTATTCACCGAAGCCCTTGATCTGCCCGAAGATACGCTGCGCAAAGTCATCGCTGTAACCGCGCGCCTGCATGCCGGCGCGCAGTTTGTCCTCGAACGGGCCGAGTCCGCCGCGCCGTTTCCACGCGGCCATCGCCCGACGCAGTTGATCGGCCTCACCGGCGCTGAAGCCCGCGGCCACCATCGCCAGATGCATCACCTGCTCCTGAAAAATTGGTACGCCCAACGTGCGCGACAGCACGTCGCGCACGTCTTCGCTGGGGTAACTGACCGCCTCCTCCCCGTTCCGGCGCCGCAGGTACGGATGCACCATGTCGCCCTGAATCGGACCCGGCCGCACGATGGCCACCTCAATGACCAGGTCGTAGAACGTGCGCGGGCGCATGCGCGGCAGCATCGCCATCTGCGCCCGCGATTCAATCTGGAACACGCCCAGCGTATCGCCCTGTCCAATCATCTCGTATACACGCGGGTCTTCGGACGGCACGCTGGCCAGCGTATGGCGCACGCCGCGGTACCGGTGTACGAGATCAAAGCTGCGTCGAATGGCCGTGAGCATGCCGAGCCCCAGCACGTCGACCTTCAACAGCCCGAGATCCTCGAGATCGTCCTTGTCCCACTGGATCACCGTGCGCTCGTCCATCGCCGCGTTTTCCACCGGCACCAGCTCGTGCAGTGCGTCGCGCGCGATCACAAACCCGCCCACATGCTGGGAGAGATGGCGCGGGAACCCCTGCAGCGCGCGCACCAGAGTCAGCAGCCGGTGGATCACGGGATTAGCGGGATCAAATCCGGCCTCAACGATCCGCTCCTCGTGGATCGCGCGCCCGTCCCACCACTGCATCGCGCGCGCCAGACGGTCCACCTGCAGCGCGTCGAAGCCCAGTGCCTTGCCCACGTCGCGCATGGCGCTGCGCGGCCGATAGGTGATCAGCGTGGCGGCCAGCGCCGCACGTCGGCGACCGTACTTGCGGTAGATGTACTGGATGACCTCCTCGCGCCGCTCGTGCTCGAAATCCACATCGATGTCGGGCGGTTCGTTGCGCTCCTTGGAGATAAACCGCTCGAACAGCATGGCCATGCGCGACGGGTCAACCTCGGTAATGCCAAGACAAAAACACACCGACGAGTTGGCCGCCGACCCGCGCCCCTGACACAGGATGCCCTGTGAGCGCGCAAAGCGGACGATGTCGTACACCGTCAGAAAGTACGCCTCGTACTGAAGATCGGCGATCAGTTCGAGCTCGCGCTCGATCATCGATCGCACCTTGTCGGTCTCGCCCTCGGGCCAGCGCGACCGGATGCCCTCCTCGACCACCTGACGCAGATAACTCGACGGGGTGTGACCGTCGGGCACGATCTCGCGCGGGTACTCGTAACGCAGCGCGGCGAGTGAAAACGTGCAGCGCTCGGCGATGCGCACCGATTCGGCCAGCAGCTCGGGCGGGTACAGCCGGGCAAGCGTGCGGGTCCGGCGCAGGTGCCGCTCGCCGCTGGCGTACAGCGATCCGGCCGCGTTCGATACGGTTGTCCGCAAACGGATGGCCGTCAGCGTGTCCTGCAACGCGCGGCGTCCGCGCTCGTGCATGTGCACGTCGCCCGCGGCGGTACACGGCAGCCCCACGTCCTCGCCCAGCGCGATCAGCCGTTCAGCGCGACGCCGGTCGTTGCCCTCGGCCAGCAACTCCACCGCAAGCCACGCGCGTTCCGGAAACGCGCGGGCCACCCAACGCCCGTCGCCCGTATCGTCCGCCGCGTGCGGAAACCACAGCACCAGACACTCGTCGAGCGTGTTCACCAGCATGTCGCGCGTCAGTCGATAGTCGCCCTTGGGCGCGGCACGGCGCGCGCGGGTGATCAGCGCGCACAGGTTGGCGTAGCCGCGACGGGAGGTGCACAGCGCCACCAGATGCAGTCCATCGCGACAGCGCAGCTCGCTGCCGATGATCAACGGCAGGTGGAGGTCGCGCGCCGCGGTGTGGGCACGCACGACGCCGGACACCGAACACTCATCGGTGATCGCCAGCGCGCGATAGCCAAGAGCGTATGCGCGCTGCACGAGTTCTTCGGGATGGGACGCGCCGCGCAGGAACGTAAAGTTGGTGACGCAGTGCAGTTCGGCGTAATCGATGTCGGCCGGCGCCGGCGTGACCGTCCTCCCGCGCCGAAGCGCATCACGCGTCTCACGCCCCGGCGAAGCCACGCCGGGCGGCCGCGACGGACCGTGGTGTCCACCGCCGCCGAGCGCCGCCCGCGCGCGGGTGTCCCGACCGGCATCCAGGCCGGGGGGGTCGCCGGAATCAGGCAAAGACACCGTGCAGATACCAGTCGTGCGGCGCACGCCGACGCCGGTAGATCCACAGATAAAGCGATGCCGGATTGACCGCAACGTAATAGTCGCGCGCCACATCGCGCCCGTCCCACCAGCCGGTCTCGATCCGCTCGGGGCCGCGCAGCATCCTGAGCTCGCCCTCCCAGCGTGGCCAGCCGCCGTGCTGATGGAGGCGCACCGGTTCACTCAGCATCCACAGCGGCCGCTCGGGCACCTCGAACGACGCGCCCGGCGTGCCCGGCTCGACGTAGCGCCACGCCGCCTCGGGGCGATGCTCCGGCACCAGACACAGACCGTGCACCGCGCGCACGCCCAGACGCGCGCGCAGTGTTTCAACCAGCTCCGGCCACTCGGCGCCGTTGACGCTGCGTGAGAACAGATCACCGTCGCGGCCGGTCAGCGGCACCATCCGCGCCGCGTGCACGCCCACTTCGATCACCGGAGCGGCAAGCGTGATGGTCTCTAGGCGTTCGTGCAGCACCCGCTTCAGACGCGGTATCTCACGTGTGGGCTGCGAGGCGCCCACGTCGAGCGTGGTCCGCGGCGCGTCGAGGTGCCTGAGCGTGATCCGAAACGTCGCCACACCCCGCTGGTGGGCGTGCAAGACGCCGCCCAGTTCCACCAGCAACGTGCCGATCGCGTGCTCGATCAGATCGAGGCGTTCGGTTTCGGCCGCCAGGTCCGCCGTGGCGTCGAACGCGGGTGGCAGGGTCATCGGCGTGCGCGGATCGGCCAGTTCGCCCAGCGCGCGGTCCAGATCGGCCCGACGTTCGCGGCCAAAGCGCCGCGCAAAGCCGTCGCGCGGCAACCGCAGCACATCGCCCACACGACGCAGCCCCATGCCCGCCAGACGCTGGCGAATCCTGAGCGGCCAGCCGGTGACGCCCAGCGGCAGACGGCTGATCAGATCGGGCAGCCGCGCCGGGTCGTCGAGCAGCGCCGGTTGCGGGCTGCGCGCGCTCCACAGCGCGGCCAGCGGGGTGGGTGCGACGGCCAGCCGATGCGTCACCCCCAAGGCGCCCAGCGCGTCACGCAGTTGCTGAACCAGCGCGTCCAGACCACCGAACAGCGTCAGACTGCCGCGGACCTCGAGCACCAGCGCGTTCGGTGGCACCGGGCTGACCTCCGAGGTGAACTGCAAACACCACGCGCCCAGACGTTCGAGCCAGCGGGCCTCTTTGGCCGGGTCGCGCTCGCCGGTGATCAGCTCAGGGATCAACGCATAGGCGGCGGTCAGCGGCAGGCCGGCCTTGACCCCCTGGTCGCGTGCGGCGGCGTTGGCCGCACAGACCGTTAACGCCCCGTGCACCTCATCGACGATCGCGCGCGGCACGCCGTCACCCGACTCACCGCCGCGGGCCAACAGCGGCAGACCGACGCACTCGATGGCCAGCCACAGACGATCTCGACCGGGCGCACGCTCGGGGGCGTGGCGGGGAGGCGGTGTCGGGTCGTTGGCTGGGCCGGGTATCGAGCCGGGTCGCCGCGCGGGTTTGCGACCTTCCTCAAACGGCAGCGTCGGGAACAGGGACCGGGATTGACCTGGCTTGCGCATGGAACCGGGACCCGCGCGTCAAGGGGTCAGAAAATCGGCGTCGAGCGCCGTGGGCCGCCCTCCCCGGTTTTTCAGGATGTGTAACTGGCGGGTCTCGCCGTCACGCGTGAGCATCAGCCTCAGCGTGGCCGGCGACGGCTCGTCCGCGCAGGCGGTGGGCCGAAACACAAACCCGAGACTGTCGCCTTCGGCGGCGGCGAGTTGCAGCCGGCGCATCGCCTTGATGGGCGCCTGGCGCACCCACAGCAGCACCGCGGCGCAGTTACCCGAACGCAGCGACTGCTCGGCGGCCCACAACACGTCCATGCGGTCATTGGCGTGCACGATCATCACGCGATCCAGATCGATGCCGGCGTCTTTCAGCGCGGGCGCATAGGGAATGTGCGGCGGCGCGATCCACATGACCCAGCGGTGCGTGCCGTCGCGCCGCGGCCGCGTGAGCCCCGACAGTGTGGGCATCAGCAGCTTGAGCTCACCGGCGCCCGGCGCATCGACCAGCAGCTCGGTGAGCGACGCCCGCGGCCAGCCGGCCGTAGCGAGCTGGCGATCGAACGCCCGATACCCGGTCGGCACCCCTTTGCCCGTCCGCGCGCGCTCGCCCGCCCGGAAGATCCGGGCGTCGCGCAACACGTTGTCGAGGGGTGCCGATGAGCTCACAAATCAGTGCTGGCGAATCACACCGACCACAACGCCTTCGATGGTCAGCGATTCGTACTCCAGATCCACCTTGATGGGCGTGAACTCGTCGTTCTCGGGCATCAACCAGACCTGCTTGCCCTTCTGCCGGTAGCGCTGGACGGTCACCTCGTCCTCAAGCCGCGCCACGATGATCTGGTTGTGGCGCACCTCCGGCGTGCGGTGCACCGCGACCAGGTCGCCCTCGACGATGCCCACATCGCGCATGCTCATGCCATGCACCTGCAAAAGATAATGCGGCTTGGGATGGAACAGGTCCGGGTCGATGTGAAAGCGCGCCTCGATGTGCTCCTGCGCCAGGATGGGCGAGCCGGCCGCCACCCGACCGATCAGCGGCAGTCCGCTGTTCTCTTCGATCTCCGCCGCCATCTGGGTCTTGATGCGGATGCCGCGCGAGGTGCCGGGGATCAGCTCGATGGCGCCCTTGCGCTCCAGCGCGCGCAGATGCTCCTCGGCCGCGTTGGTGGATTTGAAGCCGAGCTGCCGGGCGATCTCGGCCCGCGTGGGCGGCATGCCCGTTTCGGTCATGTGGTCGTGGATCAGGGTCAGGATCTCAGCCTGGCGAGCGGTCAGGTCTTGCATAACGATCTCGTCTGTATGGATATACAGTATGAGATTATATACAGCCTCGGAGCCTGCGCAACGGGTGGCTTAAGCATCTGATCTTTCAGCATCAACCGCCGGCGCCCGGCGGTATTACCCGGCTTTTGCCCACGCCCTCGCCCCGATCCCGCGCCCGAAACGGCCCCCCCGGCACCGACACGCGCGTCAACGCCGTCCAACCCCGATTTTGCTATCCTGCGCCGCTCTCAAATCGGACTCTGGCCAACATGAAACTCAGCGTATTTTCCGAGATCGGACGGCTCCGCGCCGTGATGACCCACCGCCCCGGTCAGGAGATTGATCACATGCCGCCGGCGTTGATGGAAGACCTTCTGTTCGACGACATCCTGCACGGCCACAGCGCCCGCGAAGAGCACGACTTGTTCACCTCGGTGATCAAGGCGTTTGGCGTGGAGAACCACAACTTCCAGACGCTTCTGTGTGAGGCCGTCGCCGTCGATACCGAGCGCACCGCGCGGTTGGTCGACGAAGTGGCCGAGCTCGAACATCTGGGCACACCAACAAAAGACGCGCTGCTCGGTCTGTCGGCCGAGGACCTCGGCCACGCACTGATCGCCGGCGTGCCCGCCGCACTCGACAGCATGCACGCCGAGCACTTCTTTGATCTGGCGCCCGTCCCCAACGCGCTGATGGCACGCGACCCCGCCGTCGTCCTCGGCAACGGCGTGATCATCGGCGCGATGAAGCGCGGCGCCCGCGCGCGCGAAGCGGTGCTCAGTCGCTTCGTCCACGATGTACACCCCGATCTGGCCGGCAACGGCCGCTACATGGACTTCCACAGCAATCCCGAAGCCGCGCGGGCGCGTTTCGGCTCGCTCAGCCTGGAAGGCGGCGATGTTCTGGTGCTGAAAGAAGGCGTTGTGGCCGTGGGCGTGAGCGAGCGAACGATGGAGCCGTCGATCGATCTTCTGGCCGACTCCCTGCGTAAACTCGACGCCTTCCGCACGCTGATCATGGTGCGGATGCCGGGCTCCCGCTCACAGATGCACCTCGATACCGTCTTCACACGTGTGTCCGAAAACGAATGCCTTGTTTACCCACCGATGCTGAACGCGGGTTATGCCGAAACGCTGAGCGTGGTGTCCATCGACTTGAAAGACCCGTCGAAAGGAGCGGGCCGCCGACACACCTCGTTCTTCGCCGCCTGTCGCGACGCGGGTGTCGACCTCGAACCCATCCCGTGCGGTGGCGACCAAAACTACATCCATCAAACCCGTGAACAATGGACGGACGGGGCCAATTCATTCTGCCTCGCACCAGGTGTCATCATCCTTTACCGGCGCAATGAACGGACGCTTGAGAGTCTGTCAGCCCGAGGTTTTGATGTGGTGGACGAGACGACCTTCCTGGCCGCACCCGACGCCTATACGCCGGCGCTAACCAACGACAATAAGCTGGTCGTAGCGATTCGCAGCTCCGAACTGTCCCGCGCACGCGGCGGGCCGCGCTGCATGACGATGCCGCTGATCCGCGACCCCATCTGACTCAGGCGCGAAGTCAATCGTCGGCATTGTCGAGAAACACGTCCTTGAAACCGGCGTACTGGATCTGTGCGCCCACGGCAAGAACCCCGATCAGGAACAGCACATAAAGGAAGATGGCGATCAGTCCGATGATCGCCATCGATGGATCCTGTTCCAGACCAGGCGCAGACAGGACGCCGATACCCGCCACGCTAATCGCGATGAACATGGCAATACCAAACAAAAAGATCAGCGCGATACCAAGTCCGAGAATGACAAGTCCGAGCAAAAGAAACGGCAGGGTGTTGCGCATGACCGCCTTGAACGATCGCCACAGCGCCGGCGCGGGCGACACCCCGCCGACCGACACGAGGGCCGGTGCAAAGTAGGCGGCCATGATGAACAGCGTGTAATACACCAGCACCGCCAGAACCACGGCGATCGCTCGTCCGGGGTCGTTCTCGAAGAGAGTCTGATACGCCACCGGGTCCGCTTCAATCACCAGCGGCGATGAGGACACGTATGAGCCCGGCAACCCGAGGAACGCATACCACAAGCCGAGCACAAGCAGCGGACCTTTGGCCTGCGTCATGCCACGCCAGACATTAACGATCCGAAAGCGCCCCTGATGGCACGCGTACATGGCGCCGCCCGTCAAAAAAGCGAGTGGAATATAGTAAGTAGACAGCGCCAGCATGTGCGCGGCTCGCAGCGACGATTCAAGTGCAATACTGCTGATCAGCACGGGCAAATACGCAACCGCGAACAACAGTCCGAAGACAAACCAACCAGGCGTGCTGCGCAGGACGTTGACGAACGACTCGTTGAACCAGGCCACACCACGGCCGGCCCGTACCCGCCGCGCCGGGTGAACGTGTTGTGTTTGCGTGTCGCCGGCCGACGTCTCAACGTCTGCCTGCGGGGCCTGATACGGATTGTCTGGATTCATATCCTAGAGGATACGATTAAGCCCCGGGGTATTGCACATGAAGACGTTGTTTTCGCGTCGGCAGCCCACACCCTTGACCACGTTGTCCGGACCGCCGAGCCGAAAGGCAAACGTCTCGATGACCGTCCGCTCGACCGCAACACCGTCGCGAAGAAGCGGCTCGTAGCGCCAATTGCGCACGGCGCTCACCACGGCGCGCTCAAACGCCGGCTTGGACTCCGCGCTCACGATCACGATGTCGCCCACTTCGCCGGTGTCCGTCACAACGAACTCGATCTGCACCGTATCGGTGTACCCGCGCAAGCGCGCACGACTGGGATAGCGCGGTTCAATGCGCTTGATAAGGGCGCCGCCCTGCTCGCGTGTGGAGCCCGTGTCCATGGTCGTTTCGGCCACCGTCGTCACCATCAATTCGCCGCCGGTGGTGACATCCGGCGGCGCCGACGCAACGTAGGGACTGCTCGGGGTATTCAGCGCGCGTGCCGCATCGTTACGAAGATCATCAAGGGACGCTAAAACCGGTGACACCAGATCCAGTTCGCTCATCATCGCGCGGGTTGGCCCGGCCGCCTCGGGCTCGGCCACCACGTCGGCCAACGCGAGAGCGGCGCGCAGATCGCCGATGTCGGTCGGTGCCGCGAACGCGGGTCGACCCGTTGGCCGCACGACGAGTTGCTCAAGAGTCGATGAATCGCGTGCCACACTTCTGCCAGACAGATCGAGTTCGAACGCGTCGCGTGCAGGCGGTGACCCGATCAACGACAGCGCTCGCATCTGCGGGCCGTCCAGCACTGAACGTATCGCCGGCGCCCTGACGACCATCTCGATCACCGGAGCCGGCGCACGTTCCAGTGGTGGCACGATGGCGTCAACCGACGACGCGACGACCTGATGATCGTCGTCCGGCGCCGCCATCATGGCGCCGCCGAGCACCAGTGAGAACGCAGCGACCGTCGCCGTGATCCCGCCGGATCGGCTCGGTGGTGCGTCGCCCTTGACGATGCGTCGAATCCGGTACAGAAGATCG
>JBCCMA010000141.1:0-9279 GCA_039026595.1 Pseudomonadota bacterium | reverse complement strand
GTAATGCCCACGACGTTCAGCAGCGTCATCGCGCATAGAAACGTACCCGCCAGAACAAGGAAAACCCGCTCCCGCCTCTCCGTCAGGTCAATGTGGCTGACGTTGGTCGTCAACTCTCAATCTGTCCAAGGTTGGCGTGCACGACGGCCCCGTTCAGTACGGCGCTTTGGCTGCACCACAACAGCGATTGCGCAATTTCATCGGGCGTGACGAGCCGGCCGAAGGCGGACATCGCGCCGAGTGCGGGTAGAACATCACCCGGAACATGTTCGCGCAGCATGTCGGTATCGGTAAATCCCGGGCACACGCAGACGGTGTGCACACCGCGCCCTGCGAGGTCCTGACAGGTCGCGCGCATCATGCCAAGCAGGGCGTGTTTTGATGTCACGTAGGTGAACGCCCCGCCGACGGCTTTTTCGCTGAGCGTGGAGCCCACGTAGAGCACGCTCGACCCTGGGGGCATAGTGTGAACGAGATGCTGATTCAGTCGCTGCACGGCAATCACGTTGATGTCGAGCACCGCCCGCAGCGCGTCAGGGGAGGTCGTCTCGACGGTGTCCTTATCAAGGCGGGCGGCGTTGTGAATGAGCACGAGCGGCGCATCGGCACGACGCCACGGCAAAACGGTCTGTTCGATGATTTCGTCGGCGGCAGCGCTGGCCAGATCGCAGGTTACGTGCGTGACGTCTTCAATCGGGCATGCGCGACGGGACAGGTTCAGCACCCGTGCGCCGGTCTCGAGAAACCTCTGTGCCGTGGCTGCCCCGATGCCGCTGCTGGCACCGGTGATAATGACGTCATTCGACATAACCGCTCTCCGTGGTCCAGGTGGTCGTCGCGCTTTGTCCCTGCGCCGTATAGACCTCCACGGCAATCAGATTGACCGGGAGGCCCTGCATGGTGTCGTGGTCCACCACCTGCATGCAGAAATACCGCGCCAACTCCTCCAGGGTCACGTTGCGTACGGGCAGCGTGACGACGTCGCGTGGGAGAAACATCAGGGTCTCATCCGCGTAGGACGCCGTGACATAGCCGTCTTTCTTGCCGAGCTTCAGATGGGGCGATGCCTCGGGCAGCAGGACTTTCTCATCGAGGCTTCCACATAATGCCTGCAGGATGCGTTTGGCGATGGTGTAGTCGAACGCCAGCCCGTTGTCATCGATGGGGCCCTTGAACGTGCTGCCAATGAAAAACGAGTGGCCGTGCAGATCTTCCCGCTCTGTGGCGGAAAAAATAGTGAAATGCCCGGCATTGAAGTTCATGCGCGGGTTGCGAATGCGCATTGTGGTCATAGGCCGGGCCTGTTGACAGTGTGGGCGTGGTCGGGGTGAGAGGATTCGAACCTCCGGCCCCTGCCTCCCGAAGACAGTGCTCTACCAGGCTGAGCTACACCCCGATACCAGATGGTGACGTGCGCCGATCGCGGGGGTCAGTGCGCCGGGCGGGAACCGGCGCGCCGCGGCCAGTGCGACGAGCGCGAAGTCTACTCCGGGCCTTCGGCGGGCTCAAGTCAATCCGTGATCGGTCGCTTCCCATCTGCAGACTTTCGGAGATGGGCATGTCGGGACAGATGAATGACAGGGAACGCGGGGCGTATCGCAAGCAACTGATCCAGTGGCTGAGCGCGGGCTACGTGTTCGCGTTGCTGGTTGTGGGGTCAGTGGCGGGCACTGCCCACATTCTCACCGGCCACGTGATCGACGCCCAGAGCACCAGCGCGGCGGTGGTCAATGTTAGCGGACGTCAGCGCATGCTTTCCCAGAGAATTGCCTTGCTGGCCTACGATTGGCAGGACGGCAAGGACGCGGACGCGTTCCGCAAGCTCGATGCGGCGGTAGATCTGTTTGCGACCAGTCATGAGCAGTTGGTAGGCCGCACCCCGTCCGATTTTGAAGACAACCCGTCCGAGGCCATCCGAGCTGTTTATTTCGACCCGCCCCACAATCTCGACCAGCGTTCCAAGCAATTGGTCGAGCGAACCCGAGCGGTGCTAGCGGGGGGCGCAAGTGACAAGGCAGCCGTGATCGCGCTAGCCGATTTCGCAACCCACGACGTGACGGACGGGCACACGTTGCTGGAGAGTCTGAACGCCGCGGTTACCGCTTTTGAAACGCATCACAGAGACCAGATCGCCGAACTCAAGATGCTGCAGAAAGTGGCCTTGACCGTGCTGATCATAACGCTGCTTCTGGAGGGCGTGTTCATCCACAGACCCCTCGTGGCGCGCGTCCGGATGTTGATGCAGGCTCTGAGCGATGCCGCACTGACCGACGCGTTGACTGATGTGAATAACCGGCGCGGCTTTGAAATGCTGGCTCGCACGCTGCTGTTGCAGCGTCGACGCGGCGCCGTGCTTATTTTCGATATCGATCATTTCAAGCAGGTGAACGACACGCTCGGTCACGCAGCCGGCGACCTGTGTATCCAGCATGTGGCAGATCGGGCCCGCGCAGCCGTACGCGACGGCGATGTACTTGGCCGCATTGGTGGCGAGGAGTTTGCGATGGTGCTGATCGGCGGCGATACCGAGCATGCTCTAATCGTGGCCGAGCGTATTCGACGGTCGGTGGAGTACACACCTTGCCCTCTGGATGGGCTTGGACTCGACGTGGACTACTGCAACATGACAATCAGTGTCGGCGTGAAGACCTTTGAGGCCGACGGTGAGGAAGATCTCGCGACGCTCCTCGAGCAGGCCGACTCCGCGCTTTATGCCGCGAAGCGAGGGGGGCGCAATCGCGTGGTGGTGGCTGGCAGCGTGGAAGACGTACCCGTTGCTCTTGATTCCGAGCCGTCGGTGAAAACAGCCTGAGCGCCGCGGGTTAGTGGCTACGTTCGACCGAAAGACGCGCCAACGCCGCGAGTGCATCGCGGCAGGGTGACGGCTGCAATGCATCAAGGCAACTAAGTGCCGCGTCTGCCTCGCGGTGCGCGAACGTCTCGGTGTACTCCAGCGCGCCGGTGCGGCGTATAGCGGCGATCACTTCGTCGATTCGGTCAAGCCCGCCGTGCTCAATCGCGCTTTTGACCAATGAGGACTCATCCGACGTGCCGTTGGCCATCGCGTGGATCAGCGGGAGTGTGGGTTTGCCTTCCGCGAGATCGTCACCGATGTTCTTCCCTAGTTCCTCGGCCGACGCACTGTAATCGAGCACGTCGTCGATCAGTTGAAACGCCGTTCCCAGATGGCGTCCGTATGCGGCAAGGTCGGTCACGACCTCGGACGGCTGGTCGGACAGCACGCCGGCGATTTGCAGGCCAGCCTCAAAGAGCTTGGCGGTCTTGCGATGGATCACGCGCAGGTAGTCTGCTTCGCTGGTTTCGGGCTCATGAGTATTGAGCAGTTGCAGGACTTCGCCCTCAGCAATCGTGTTCGTGGCGTCCGCGAGGATGTCCATAATCCGCATGTCGCCGATCTGGACCATCATCTGAAACGCGCGTGAGTAAAGGAAATCGCCCACGAGCACGCTGGCTTCATTGCCCCAGACCTCGTTCGCGGTCTCCTGTCCCCGGCGAAGTGCCGACGCATCGACCACGTCGTCGTGCAGCAGGGTGGCGGTATGGATGAACTCGACGATGGCGGCCGCTTCAATGTGCTGTCGTCCGTCGTAGCCGCACGCCCGGGCCGCGACCACCACGAGCATGGGTCGAAGGCGTTTCCCGCCGCTGTTAATTATGTAGTGCGAGACCTGGTCAATCAGCGGTACGTCGCTGTGGAGCTGGCGCCGGATTTCGGCGTCGACGGCCGCAAGATCGTCGGCCATCAGGGCCTTTATGTCGCTGAGCTGCATGTACTTGGTCGGCAAAACCGGGGGTACCGGCGTAGTTTGGGCGCGCAGTGTGATCCGAGTCCAGAGGGCCCTCGGGCCGTTGACGTGTGCGCAGAGTGTCTTTAATATTCCGGCTCTTTGCCCGCGCGGGCGCCTTCCGGCCACCCGCGCCACACGAAGCTGGAGCGAAACGTAATGTACGCCGTAATCAAAACGGGTGGCAAGCAATATCGCGTCGAGGAAGGCGCGTCACTGCGCGTCGAGAAACTGGATGCTGAAGAAGGTGCAACGGTCGAGTTTGACCAAGTGCTCCTCGTCGGCAACGGCGGTGACGTGACCGTCGGTCGCCCCCTCGTGGACGGTGGCAAGGTTAGTGCGACGGTCGAAGAACAAGGCCGAGCCCGGAAGATCGAGATAGTGAAGTTCAAACGACGCCAGGGGTACAAGCGCACCCACGGTCACCGTCAGGCCTTCACCCGCGTTCGCATCACGTCCATCAGCGGCGCCTGAGTCAGGAGAACAACACACCATGGCACACAAGAAAGCAGGCGGCAGTACTCGCAACGGCCGCGATTCCCAATCCAAGCGCCTCGGCGTCAAGATTTACGGTGGCCAAATCGCGGTTGCGGGCAATATCCTTGTCCGCCAGCGTGGCACCAAGTTCCATGCCGGCGAAAACGTCGGGATCGGTCGTGACCACACGCTGTTCGCCAAAGCCGACGGCCGGGTGGAGTTCGCCAAGCGTGGCCCGCACAACCGGCAATTTGTCAGTGTGGTGCCGGACGCGTCCAGCTAGGGCGTGATCACCAAGCGCTGTTGAGAAAGCCCTGGCTCGCGCCGGGGTTTTTTCGTTACGGGGTACCGATCCGATGAAGTTTGTTGACGAAGCCACTATCCGCGTTTCCGCTGGCAACGGGGGCGACGGGTCGGCGAGTTTTCGGCGCGAGAAATATGTGGCCAAGGGTGGGCCAGATGGCGGCGACGGCGGCAAGGGCGGCGATGTCTTTCTGGTCGCCGACGGCGGCATCAATACCCTGGTCGACTTTCGCGTGGCGCGTCGCTTCAAGGCCGGACATGGCGACGTCGGTCGCGGTCGTCAATGCACGGGGGCGGGTGGGTCCGATCTCGAGATCCCAGTGCCGGTGGGCAGCCTTGTCAGCGATGTCGAGACCGGTGAATTGCTCGGTGACCTGACCCGGGCCGGCCAGCGTCTGCTGGTGGCGCGTGGGGGCGATCCCGGCATTGGCAATGTCCATTTCAAGAGCAGTGTGAATCGGGCCCCTCGTCAATTTACGCGCGGCAAGCCCGGCGAGGCGCGCGAGCTGATGCTGGAGCTTAAGCTGCTGGCGGATGTCGGACTGGTGGGGCTTCCCAATGCGGGCAAGTCGACGCTGATTCGTGCGATGAGTTCAGCCCGTCCCAAGGTTGCCGATTACCCGTTTACCACGTTGCATCCAAACCTTGGCGTGGTATCGGTGGGCAGCGGTCGCAGCTTCGTGATGGCGGATGTGCCGGGGCTGATCGAGGGGGCGGCGTCGGGCGCGGGCCTCGGTATCCGATTCCTGAAGCATCTGCAGCGGACGCACCTTTTGCTGCACGTCGTGGACGTGGCGCCAATCGACGAGGGACGAAGCCCATTGGCAGACGTCACGGCGATTGCCGACGAGCTCGCGGCGTTCGGAAGCGATCTTTCGGACCGTGAACGCTGGCTGATCATCAACAAAACGGATCTGCTGGCCCCCGACGAACGGGACGCTGCCATTGCAGCGATCGTTGAAGGCCTTGGGTGGCAGGGCCCGGTGTACGGCGTCGCGGCCGTGTCGAAGCACGGCGTCGAGACGCTCGGTCAGGATATTATGAACTGGCTTGAGTCGACGGCCGGGGCGAACGACCCCGAAGCCGACGGGTCGGACCCTTAAATTTCAGACCGATTAGGGCGCGTCAGAGCGCCTGAATGCTCTTGATCAGCCGGCTCTTGTGCCGGGCGGCCTTGTTCTTGTGAAGAATCTTCTTGTTGACCATGGCGTCGATCAGCGGCTGAGCCGTCTTGAAGGCACTGGTGGCGGCGTCCTTGTCACCGGCGTCCACGGCGGCGATCACTTTCTTGATGTACGTGCGCACCTTGGAGCGCATCGCCATGTTGTGCAGGCGACGTTTGTCGTTCTGGCGCGCGCGCTTGGCGGCTTGTTTCGAGTTGGCCACGTTACCGGGCTCCTGAGATTGAAAAAGGGCGGGCTAAATTCAGCCCGCTATTGTGATTTCAAGTCTCGATCGTGTCAACGCCTGATCGTGGTCATCGGAAGACCGAGACGCGTTCGCAATGCCGTGGCCGACATGATCCGCCGCGGGTATCATCCGCGCGTGCAAAAGCATTGTTTTGGTGAAGGATTTTGGCAATGAGTCGCGGTCGCCTCGGCGCGCTCTCCGTGGTGGGTGGCATGACGCTGCTGTCGCGCGTGCTCGGTCTGGTCCGCGAGGTCTTTTTTGCCCGATTCCTCGGCGCCGCCGGTGCGATGGACGCCTTCGTCATCGCGTTCCAGATACCCAATTTCCTGCGTCGCATGTTCGCCGAGGGGGCCTTTTCCCAGGCCTTCGTGCCGGTTTTAAGCGAGTATCGTAAGAACCGCCCGCACGACGAGGTTCAGGGTCTGGTCGACCGCGTTGCCGGCTCGCTGACATTGGTGCTTTTTGTCATCACGGTGCTGGGGGTCATCGGCGCACCCGTACTGATCTGGTTATCCGCGTCCGGCTTCCAGTCCGAGCCGGACAAATTCGAACTTGCCACCGACCTGCTGCGGATCACCTTTCCCTACCTGATGTTTATCTCTCTGACCGCCCTCAGTGCCGGCATACTCAACACGTACGATCGATTCGCCGTGCCGGCGTTTACTCCGGTCCTGTTGAACGTCTGCTTGATTACAGCGGTCATTTTCGGGGCACTGCATACCACTGAGCCGGTCCGCGTTCTGGCGTGGGGCGTATTTGTGGCGGGCGCAGCGCAGTTGTTCTTCCAGTGGCCGTTCCTGCGCCGACTGCGGCTATTGCCAAGGCCGAAGGTCAATTTCAGGGATGACGGCGTGCGGCGCATTCTGTCGTTGATGCTGCCCGCCATGTTTGGTGCGTCGATCGCGCAGATCAATCTTCTGATTGACCGACGCATTGCTGCGGAACTGGACGAGGGATCGGTGTCCTGGCTTTATTTTTCCGACCGTCTTCTGGAGTTTCCCCTCGGCGTGTTTGCCATTGCACTCGGCACGGTGGTGTTGCCCGGCCTGTCTCGTCGCAAGGCCGAAGCCGACGCCGACGGCTTTGCCCGCACCCTCGATTGGGGTCTTCGCTGGGTCGCCGTGATTGCGGTGCCCGCGGCGTGTGGCCTGTTCGTGTTGGCGGGCCCCATGATCGCGACGGTTTATCTGTACGGCGAATTTACGCCACGGGATATGGACATGGTGCGGATCGCGCTTATGGCGTACGCACTGGGTCTGGTCGGCATCTCTATGATCAAGGTTCTGGTGCCCGGGTACTTTGCAAGGCAGGACACGCGCACGCCTGTGCGCATCGGCGTCATCGCCATGCTCATTAACGTTGTGGCCAATATCGTGCTGGTGGCCGCACTGGTCTGGGCGGACCAGCCCGCACCCCATGCGGGTCTGGCTCTCGCGACCGGGCTGTCGGCCTGGATCAATGCTCTGCTGCTGCTGCGCGGCCTGCGCGCCAAGGGTGTGTACCGCGCAGGTGGGGGCTGGTGGAAGCTTGTATGCCGGGTGGCGCTGGCTGCCATCACCATGTCGGCGGTGCTTTGGTCCTTCGCGGGCACAGGAGTCGACTGGTTTGCCATGAACAGTGGCGTGCGCGTATTCCGATTGACTGCGCTGATTGCGCTCGGCGCTCTGATCTACGGCACCGTGCTGTTCGCCACGGGCTGGCGGCCCCGTGAAATGTTGGAGCGCCCGGCGTGACCCGGCTCGTTCGCTGGTCCGCGCCGCTAAATCTCGGTCCGGCCAGAAGCGTGGTCACACTCGGCAACTTCGATGGCGTGCATCTCGCGCACCAGGAAATGATCCGGCGTGTAAAGGCGCGCGCGGCTCCGTCCATGCGCGCGTGTGTCGTCACCTTTGAGCCCACGCCGCGCGAATTTTTCGGCCAGAGTTCCGCACCCGCTCGTTTGATGACGCTGACCGAAAAACACGCGGCGCTACGCGCGCTGGGCGTCGACATGCACGTCAGCGTGCGTTTTGATGCACAGGTCGCCGAGCTGACGCCCCGGGCCTTTGTCGAGCGGCTTCTGCACGACACGTTGCGCGCGCAGCATATCGTCGCCGGACATGATTTCCGCTTCGGGCATCGACGCTCGGGTGACGTGGCGGCGCTGCGAGTGTTCGGGCAGGAGATGGACTTTGCTGTGGAGCAGGTTGACGCCGTCATGCTCGACGGCGCCATTGTCGCAAGCACCGGCGTGCGTGCGGCGCTGGCCGACGGGCGCTTCGACCACGCTGAGCGGCTGCTGGGCCGGCCATACGTAATGACGGGGCGGGTAGTCAGAGGGCAGCAACTTGGAAGGACGCTCGGGTATCCGACGGCCAACATCCGACCGCGGCGTCGCCGGCTGCCGCTCGAGGGCGTCTTCGCAGTCACGGCGTCCGATGGTGCATCGCTTTTGGAACATCCCGCGGTGGCAAGCCTTGGAACACGGCCCACGGTGAACGGTCGCGGCCACCTTCTGGAGGTGCATTTGTTCGACTTTCAGGGCAATCTTTATGGCCGACGGCTGACGGTGCGTTTCGTTCGTAAGATTCGCGACGAGGTGCGGTTCGATTCGCTAAACGATCTGACGGCACAAATGCACCGTGATGCGCGAGAAGCGCGCGAGGCATTAGCGGACGATGCCGGGCGTCGCCGTCCTGACACTCCCTGATTTCCTCGCCGATCGAGTACACCGTGGCCGATGTCCTACAGAACAAGTTAGATCCTGAAATTTGTACGCGCTATGCCGAGAATGTGGACGGCGCTGGCGAGGCGCGGGCATGGGTGTGAGTGCGTCGCGCAGTCACGAGGGGTGGCGGCAGTTTCTTCCGGGCGCGTCACCGTGGCTGCTGTTGTCGGTCGTGGTGATTGCGGCGGACCTTTACACCAAGAGCCTTGCCACGGCGCAATTGACCTACGGTCGTCCAGTGCCCATCAATGGAATTCTCGACCTGACGCTTTTGCACAACTACGGCGCGGCTTTCAGCATCCTTGCCGATGCAGGCGGGTGGCAGACGTTCTTCTTTGTCTCGCTCGCGGCCATCGTCAGTGGCCTGTTGGTCATCTGGATGATTCAGCTGCCCGAAACGGGTCGCGCGTTGTTGGCGATTTCGCTCGCGCTGATCGTCGGTGGGGCGCTCGGCAATCTATACGATCGGGCAACGTTGGGGTACGTCGTCGACTTCCTGCACTTTCACTACAACGAGCGCTACTGGCCCGCGTTTAACGTGGCCGATTCCGCCATCACGTTGGGCGTGATCCTGAT
>JBCCMA010000140.1:0-9284 GCA_039026595.1 Pseudomonadota bacterium | reverse complement strand
TCATGATGTTCGTGATTAAAGTTTTAAGTTCAGTTGTCGCTGTCGATTAGAGCACTGCGTTGACAATAAGTGCACAAACCCCGTCGATCTGACAATAACTTCGCGTTATGTACGCGAAAAATCGCTTTGTTGTGATGCAGTTAACTGCGTCTTGTCGCGTTGCTTCTTATAGTGTGACCCAAGTTGAACGCAGTCTTCCGGAGCACGACGCCCCATGAACGAATTCAAACCCCTCGGCCCGCTGGTTCCCCGTGACAACCGGGACAAGCCGCCGCAAGCCGAGCCTGCAAGCTCCGCGCGAGATGTCGATGACCTGCCCATTAGTAACTGGGACGAGTACAAAAAATGGTGCGAGAAGGTCAAGGAAAACTGGGACGTCAACTAACGCCACACGATTTTTAGTGTACCGCAAACGCGGTGCCATGGAGGGTCGCTTCTCGGCCTGACCAACCGTCTCTCCCCCTCTGCCCCGGCCTCGTGTCGGGGTTTTTTTTGCCTGCTCGGCCTGCAAAAAAAGCCGCCCTGCGAGGGGCGGCCAAGCGTGCGCGGGCAGGGTCAGGAGGGGATCGCCGTGCCCGCGACTTGTCAGCGATGGCGACGTGCAACCCGCCGACGCCACCCCAAGAACATCAGCAGCGCCAGTCCCGGGCCGGCTGCACCGCCGCCGCCGGTGTTCACCGCCACAAAACCGCTGCCCACCGAAACCGGTGTATCCAGAATCTGGTCTTCCAGCGGCAGTCGAGCGAGCGCGGCGCTGTCCGCTGGGCCGAACTCAGCCACGAAGCCCCCGAAATCGGCGTCGTAGACCTCGACCAAAACGTCGTAAAACGCGGTCGGATAGCCCTCAAACAGCTCGGTCTGCACCAGATACTCGTCGTCCGACGTCGCGCCGTTGATCTCGAAATCGGCGGTCGTGTAGTACAGCTCCCACGGACCACCGTCGAGACTCAGGTACAGCGCGGCGTAGACGAACGCCGAGGTGAAATCGGTGTCGACATCAAAGAACACGTCGAGCCCGTAAAAGAAGCCGTCCGCATCATCGTCAAAGTAGATTTCGGCAAACCCGTCAAACACACCAAAACCGGTGTCGTTGCGATAAGCCCGCGCTTCGCGCGGCTTGCTCGCCGGCAGTTCGCGGGCCGCGCCTTTGCGCGCCAGCGGCTTGCCTTTGTGCCGATAACCTTCAATCGTGTAATTGCGCTTCAGTGGCCCAACGGCCTCATCCGTGGCGTTCGCGCCGGCAGTGACGCCGATGGCAACCAGCGCGGTCAGGGCCGCGATCAGATCGCGGGCAAAGTGCCGGTTGGCCCGGCGGGCAGATGTGTCGTTCATGGCGGCCTCCAGCGTGTCGGTCCGTTTGCGTTGATGGCCATTACACCGCAATGCCCCTGAACCGAAACTGAATCACGGGTACCATCCGGCTCCCGCAACGCCATCCCGCCCGCGCCGTGACCGACACCCCCTTCCAACGCCAGATTCGAAGCTTCGTCCGCCGAGAGGGTCGGCTGACGCCGGCCCAGTCCCGTGCCATCGATGCGCACTGGCCCACGTTGGGTATTGATTACGACGGACGCGAGCTGGATCTCGATCGCGTGTTCGGTCGCAAGGCGGGACGCGTGCTCGAAATCGGCATCGGCAACGGTGACGCGCTCGTACACATGGCAACAAATGATCCCGAGCGCGACTACATCGGCATCGAGGTGCACACGCCGGGCATCGGCCACGCGTTGAGAGCCGCAGGCGCCGGCAACATCGCGAACGTGAGACTCATAAAGCACGACGCGATGGATGTGCTGACGCACAGCATTCCGGCCGGACAGATCGAGCGCATCAATCTGTTCTTCCCCGACCCGTGGCCGAAGAAACGCCACCACAAACGCCGCATCGTTCAGACGCCGTTTCTCGATCTGGTGTTCCGGGCACTCTCACCCGGCGGTCTGTTGCACACGGCCACCGACTGGGAGCCCTACGCACTGCACATGCTCGAAACGCTGCTGGCCGATAAGCGGTTCATCAATCTGGCGGACGGGGAAGATCTTGAAACGGGGGCGGTGCCACGACCGGACGAACGCCCGCTAACCCGGTTTGAAAAACGCGGACATCGCCGCGGGCACGGCGTCTGGGATTTCAAGTTCACACGCGCCGACTGACGCGCGCGATCAGCTCAGGCCGAACGCTGTCTTGATGCCGTCCACGAGATACTGGATGGCCAGCGCCACGAGGATGACGCCGAAGATCCGGCTCACCATGTTGGCGCCGGTCACACCCAGCACGCGCATTACAAGGCCGGATAGCATCAGCAGCGCGAGCACAATGACCATCAGCACCAGCACAATCGCGATCAACCCGATCAGCAGCGCGTGATCGCCCTCGACCTCGCCGGCGATCAGTACGAGCGTCGCCAGTGCACCGGGACCGGCGATCAACGGGAACGCCAGCGGAAAAACGCTGATGTCCTCCCGGTCGCGCGCCTCGTCCTGCTCCCGGACGGTGGTTGACCGCATACCGGACCGCCGCGCAAACACCATGTCGATGGACAGCAGCAGTAACAGCACGCCGCCGCCGATCTTGAACGCCGCCACGCTGATGCCCAGATTGTGCAAAAGCCATTGGCCGCCGAGCGTGAAGGCCACAAGAATCACAGCGGACAAAATGGTGGCCTTGAGTGCAACACGCCGGCGTTGTTTGTCCGACTCATCGACGGTGAGCGCGGCGAACATCGGCACAAGCGACACGGGCTCGACCACCACGAAAAGAACGAAAAAATATTTGATCAGATCCGCGTACACGACATCACCAGACAACGGCCAGGGCGGGCGGCGCGAAGTCTAGCAACCCGGCGACAATCATGTTGGATTATTGCTCATCGGGATACCCGTTCCACGGCGCAACGAAGAAGAGCATGAGCATGCCCGGGATCGCACAAAGGAAACAGATGAAGAAGAACGATGTGTAACCGACCGCCTCGATCATGTAGCCGGTGAGCGCCGCCGCGATGGACCTGGGCAGCGCCGTCAGACTGGTCAGAAGCGAAATCTGAACAGCGGTAAAGCGCGTGCTCGACAGCTTGGCGATGAACGCCACCAGCGCGACCGTCCCAAGCCCGACGCCGAGATACTCAAGACTGACGGCGACAAACAGCGCCACGGGGTCCGGGCCGATCACCGAAAGAACCAGATAGCCGAGGATAGAGAGAATCTGGAACACGCCAAATACCCACAGCGCGCGGTACACGCCGAGCTTGACCATCGCCAGCCCGCCCAGCACGGTCCCGAGCACCATCGACCACAGCTTGGCAAGCTTGGCGACCGCGCCGATCTGGGTGTTTGTGAAACCAAGGTCCACGAAAAACACGGACTCCAGCGCGGTCGCCATATTGTCGCCGAGTTTGTAAAGCACCATGAACGCCATGACGGCGACGGCCCAGCGCAGATCGTGCCGCCCGAAAAACTCCTTAAAAGGTGCCACAACCGCCTGGCGCAGTGTCTGCGGCGGCGCGCCGTGCGTGATGGGTTCATTGATCAGTAGCGTGGTGATCAACCCAACCAGCATAAACGCTGCGACGATCACAAAGACCTGTGACCACGGCAGATGATCGGCCAGAATCAGGCCCAGTGAGCCCGGCACCAGCGCGGACAATCGATAGGCATTGACGTGGATGCTGGTCCCCAATCCCAGCTCATGGTCGGGCAGCAGCTCCCGCCGATAGGCGTCGATCACGATGTCCTGCGAAGCGCCGACAAACGCCACCGCCACCATCAGCACGGTGATCCACGTCATGTGCGACAGCGGATCAAGGAAGCAGAACGCCCCCAGCAGCACCGTGAGCAAGACCTGCGTCACGAACATCCAGCCGCGCCGTCGGCCGAGCACCGGCAACACGAACCGATCCAGAAACGGCGCCCACAAAAACTTGTAGGAGTAAGGCAGCCCGGTTAACGCCAGCAGCCCGATTGCCGCAATGTCGACATCCGCGCGTCGGAGCCAGACGGTGACGAGCTGAAAAAGACAGAACAATGGCAGCCCGGACGAAAACCCGATCGCCACGCAAATCGCCATGCGCCGGTTCAGCACACTTTGAATAAACGATGGCGACGGGCCGGTGGTCGCAGCCAGATTGCCCGGAGACTCAGCCAATGGACAGGTCGTAGTCAGTGATCACCGGCGCGTGATCCGAAAACGGCTTGTCGGTGTACACCCGCGTGCGCGTGGCCTTGCCCGCCAGCGCGGGAGACGCAATCTGGTAATCAAGCCGCCACCCCACGTTGTTGGCGCGCGCGTTTCCTCGATTGGACCACCACGTGTATTGATCGGGCTTGTCGTTCAACTCGCGAAACGTATCGACGTAACCCATCTCGTGGATCAGCGTATCCATCCACGCGCGCTCTTCGGGCAGGAAGCCGGAGTTTTTCTGGTTCGAGCGCCAGTTCTTCAGATCGATTTGCTTGTGCGCAATATTCCAGTCGCCGCACAAAATATACTTGCGTCGACCCTTGCGGCGCTTTTCAAGCAGCGGCAGGAACAGATCGAGAAAGCGAAACTTCGACGCCTGGCGTTCGTCACCCGACGAACCGGAGGGCAAATACAGCGAGGCGATGCTGAGGTCGCCGAACTGCATCTCCACGTATCGACCCTCGTTATCAAATTCCGCCCACCCGGCCTGCCCGTCGTCAGCCGCCTCCGCCAGAGAACGAACAATGCGCGTGGGCTCCACCTTCGAGTACATGGCCACGCCGCTGTAGCCCTTTTTTTGAGCATCGACATAGACGTTATGCCGATTGCGAGGAAAGAACGCGGGCAGCGTGAGCTGATCAACCTGCGCCTTGGTTTCCTGAATACAGACGACGTCTGCGCGCTGGCGAGACAGCCAGGTGAAAAAGCCCTTGCGCTCCGCGGCGCGGATACCATTTGCGTTCAACGTAATGATTCGCATAGTCAAATCAGGCACTCAAGTAAAGGAACGGGTGTATGATACGGCAACGGCGAAGGCAAAAAATTGATGACAACAAGTCGTCGCCCTGATCGGAGTGTTCGTTTATGTCATCCCAGCGGGATCGCTTTCTCTCACTGGCCATCCGCGCCGGTGCACTCAAATTCGGTGAATTCACGTTGAAGTCAGGGCGCGTCAGCCCGTACTTCTTCAACGCCGGAGAATTCAGCAGCGGCGAGGCACTCGCGACGCTCGGCTCACTCTACGCCGACGCGCTTGTCAAAATGGACGCGCCGTTCGACATGCTGTTCGGCCCGGCCTACAAGGGCATTCCACTTGTCGCCGTCACGGCGGCGGCACTGTACACCGAGCACGGGCTGGACGTGCCCTATGCCTACAACCGAAAAGAAGCCAAGCAACACGGCGAGGGCGGCACGCTGGTGGGCGGCGCGGTGAGGGGCCGCGTGGCCATTATCGATGACGTGATTACCGCCGGTACCGCCATTGTCGAAGCCATCGATCTGATCCGGGCGGCGGGGGCGACGCCCAGTGCCGTGGCGATCGCGCTGGACCGCCAGGAGGTCGCCGGAACGGACGAATCCCGCTCCGCGATCCAGAAGCTCGAACAGGCGCACGGGTTGCAGGTTACCGCGCTTGCTACGCTCGACAATCTGATCGATTTCGTCGACCGCGATAACAGCGCCGCGGGCAGGCTGGAGGCGCTGCAGGCCTACCGGGAACGATACGGGCTGGCTGCCCTCGAATAGCACGGCAGCAGGAGCGACCACCGCGCGGGTTATCGTTAAATCCGGTCGTTTTCCTGCGACGCTCATCACAGTCGAATTCTGATTTAGTTGGATAATAAAAAGAAATGATCGCGCGCCTCGGCCTTAACATCGCTGCCCTACTGTTCGTTGGCGCCTTCGTCAGCGCGCCCGCGCACGCCCAGAAACTCTACAAATGGGTCGACAAGAACGGCGTGACGCACTACGGCGACACACTGCCGGCGGATGTGGCCGAACGCGAAAAACAGGTCCTCAACGATCAGGGCGTGGCGGTGAAGACGCTACCTCGTGCCAAGACCAAAGAAGAGATCGAAGCGGAACGTCAGGACCAGCTTGAGCAGCAGCGACTCACCAAAGCGGAAGAAATCCAGAAAGAGCGTGATCGCCAGCTACTCGACACGTATCTGAGCCGCGACGAAATCGTGTCACTGCGGGACAGCCGCCTGACGTCGGTCGACGCGCGCATCAGCGTGCTGCAGAGCTACATCATGAAACTTAGGGCCAATTGGTCCGATCTCGAAGATCGCGCGCTTCGCTACAACTTCCCGTTCAACGCCGATTCAGACCGCCCGCCGATGCCCGGAGACCTGGCTCAACAAATTGAAGAAACAGAGCGCACGCTGACTGAGCAGATGCGCATCGTGCGTGGGTTGCGCAAGGAGCAGTCCCAGATTCGCGACGCATTTGCCCGTGATCTGGCGCGATTTGACGAGCTGATGGCCCGCGCGGCCGAGGACAGCTAGCGCCGGCCAGAATGACCGAAGCCGCCGTCGCCTCGGTCCGTCTGTTCAAAATCCTCGACCACATTGAACGCGGCCTGCACCACTGGCACGAACACCATCTGGCAGATTCGCTCGCCCGGTTCAATCGTGTACGCCTGCGCGCCGCGGTTCCAGCACGACACGAAGACCTGCCCCTGATAATCCGAATCGATCAGACCGGTGAGATTGCCCAGGACCAGACCGTGCTTGTGTCCCAGCCCCGAGCGCGGCAACAACACGGCCGCGAGGCCGGGGTCGCCGATATGCATGGCAAACCCGGTCGGAATTAACTCGGTATTGCCCGGTTCGAGAACCAGAGGCGCGTCGAGGCACGCCCGCAAATCCAGCCCGGCTGATCCGTCCGTGGCATAGGCCGGCAGTTCAAATTCTGCGCCGAGGCGCGGATCAAGAATCTTGAGCGCGATCGCGGTCATGTCTCCCCCTGTTTGGCTCGATAGCGCTCGGCCACCACGGCCATCAGCTCCCGGGCCACAACGCGCTTGGTCGCGCGCTTTATCGGTGTTTCGTTTTGCGCGTCGAGCACAATCAGCTCGTTGTCATCGACATCGAAACCGAGCGGCTGACCACTCTCATCCTCACCCACCGCGTTGGCGCAAATCAGATCGAGCTTCTTGTTGACCAGTTTGCTGCGCGCGTTCGCGATCACGTCCTGCGTTTCGGCCGCAAACCCCACTGTAAACGGCGGGTGTGCGAGCGACGCCACTGACTTCAGGATATCGGGGTTGCGCTCAAGCTCGAGCGTCAGGCGATCTTCCGATTTCTTGATCTTCTGGCTCGCCACCTCCACCGCGCGGTAGTCCGATACCGCCGCAGCCGCAACGAAGACATCCACATCGTCGATCGCTGCGTGCACGGCATCGTGCATTTGCACGGCCGATTCGACATCGCGGCGCTGGACGCCTTCAGGCGCAGGCAGCGATACGGGCCCGGCCACGAGGGTCACCTCGGCGCCGAGCTGCCTGGCGGCAGCCGCCACAGCGAAGCCCATTTTTCCGGAGCTGCGGTTGGTCAGAAAACGAACCGGATCGAGGCGCTCTCGCGTCGGGCCGGCGGTCACCAGCACACGAACCCCGAACAAAGGACCACGCTGAGCGTTCAGGATCAGGTGTTGATTGACGTGTTCGACGATCTCGAGCGGCTCGAGCAATCGACCCGCGCCCCTCTCACCGCAGGCCTGTCCGCCGTCGCCCGGGCCGGCGATGGCAAGCCCGCGCGCGCGGAGCGTATCCACATTGGACTGCGTCGCCGCGTCGGACCACATCAGCCGATTCATGGCCGGTGCGACCATGATCGGGGCGTCGGTCGCCAGGCACAGCGTCGCAAGCAGTGAGTCGGACTGCCCGCCGGCCGCCGACGCGATGAACTCGGCTGTGGCCGGCGCCACCAAAACCAGATCCGCCCAGCGGGCCAGTTCGATGTGCCCCATCGCCGCCTCGGCCTCTTCGTCCCACAGATCGGTGCGGACCGGCCGCCCGGATACCGCCTGGAAGGTCAGCGGCGTCACGAACTGTTGGGCACCGTGCGTCATCACCACCTGCACCTCGGCGCCGCGCTCGGCAAGCCTGCGAACCAGATCCGGGGCTTTGTAGGCCGCAATTCCGCCGGTGACGCCGAGCAGAATGCGCTTGTTCTTGAGTGCGTTCACGCGGCGAAGCCTACCTGAAAACGGGCGATGCGTGGCTCTGCCGGTCCAGCGCGATTTCTTGATCGAGTTGCCGCATTTCACGCGTTGAGACAAAGGCATTGGTGCGAGAGAGTGACGGGGTCGCCCACCACGCCATGGACGGCGAGCACACCTCAAGGAGGGGATATGCGGATGAGCGACTGGCCAGCCGGTGAGCGCCCGCGGGAGAAGCTGCTCTCCCGCGGCGCCATCGCGCTGTCCGACACCGAACTGGTTGCGCTCCTGATCGGAAGCGGAGCCGCGGGCAATTCGGCCATGGATCTGGCGCGGGCGAGTCTCAGTCACTTCGGCGGACTGCGGGGCCTGTGCAACGCCAAACCGGCCGCCATCACCGAGCGTCCGGGGCTTGGGCCCGCGTTCGCCGCCCGGCTGCTGGGCGCGGGGGAGCTGAGCCGGCGCGCGCTCCGCGAACAGATCACCCGCCTGGGCACCCTCACCAACCCGGACAACACTCGGGCCTTTCTGCACGCCCAGCTCCGGGATCTGGAGCACGAAGTGTTCTGCTGTCTGTATCTCGACAACCGTAACCGGGTAATCGAGTTCGAAGAGCTGTTCCGCGGCACCATCGACGGTGCCAGCGTTTATCCAAGGGAGGTGGTCAAACTGGCGCTGGCCTACAACGCCGCCGCCGTGATCTTCGCGCACAACCACCCGTCTGGCGTGGCCGAGCCGAGCAACGCCGATGAGCGCATCACCCAGCGGCTGGTCAAGGCGCTGGCGCTGGTGGATATCCGCGTACTTGACCACATGATCGTGGGCGATACGGGCTGCGTCAGCCTGGCCGAACGCGGGGTTCTGTAGGCCCGGTCGGTTGATCGATGTCTGAGCCGCTGGTATAAAGGCTGGCCTTTTCGAGTGGACAGGCCCGAGGCGTGTCCGCGCACCATCACTTTCTAGAGGCTGGAACCATGTCCAGAGTCTGCCAAGTCACCGGCAAAGCGCCGACCACCGGCAACAACGTCTCGCACGCGAACAACAGGACGCGTCGTCGTTTTCTGCCCAACCTGCACACCCACCGCTTCTGGGTGGAGAGCGAGAAGCGTTATGTCAAGCTTCGCGTATCCACCAAGGGCCTGCGCACCATCGACCGGGACGGCATCGAC
>JBCCMA010000139.1:0-9311 GCA_039026595.1 Pseudomonadota bacterium | reverse complement strand
GTTGCCCGCGACACCAAGCTGGGGTCAGAAGAGATCACCGCCGACATCCCGAACGTGGGTGACTCTGCGCTTGGCAAGCTCGATGAATCCGGCGTTGCGTTCATCGGTGCCGAGGTGAAGGGCGGTGACATTCTGGTGGGCAAGGTCACGCCGAAGGGCGAGACCCAGCTGACACCGGAAGAAAAGCTGCTGCGTGCCATCTTCGGTGAGAAAGCATCGGACGTGAAAGACACCTCGCTTCGCGTGCCGCCCGGTATGGACGGCACGGTGATCGACGTGCGTGTGTTCACGCGCGATGGGGTTGAAAAAGACGCCCGGGCGCTGTCGATCGAATCGGCGGAACTGCAGAGCGTCAAGAAAGACCTCGGCGATCAGCAACGCATTCTCGAATCCGATGTGTTTGCTCGTTTGCGCACGCTGCTGACGAACAAGGTGGCGGACGGCGGTCCCAACGGCCTGAAGGCCGGTGGCAAGATCACCGAGTCGTATTTGAACGATCTGGACCCCGAGAAGTGGTTTGAGATTCGTGTGCGCGTCGAAGAGGCCAACAAGCAGCTTGAGGAAGCGGCAAAGCAGATCAAGGATCAGCGCGCCGATTTCGAACGCCGCTACGATGAGAAGAAGAGCAAGATCACCGCAGGCGATGATCTGGCTCCGGGCGTGCTGAAGATGGTCAAGGTGTACCTGGCCGTGAAGCGCCGCATTCAGCCGGGCGACAAGATGGCCGGCCGTCACGGAAACAAGGGCGTGATCTCCACGATCGTGCCGGTGGAAGACATGCCCTACGCGGCGGACGGTACGCCGGTGGACATCGTGCTGAACCCGCTGGGTGTGCCGTCGCGCATGAACGTCGGTCAGGTGCTCGAAACGCATCTGGGCTGGGCTGCGCGCGGCCTGGGCCTCAAGATCGGCGGCATGCTGGATGACAAGAAGGGCGTCAAGGACATTCGCGACTTCCTCGACCAAATCTACAACAAGAGCGGCGGTCGGGACGAGGACATCGACTCGCTGTCCGACGACGAGGTCATGGAAATGGCCGGCAACCTGCGCGGCGGTGTGCCCATGGCGACACCGGTGTTCGACGGGGCGCACGAGTCGGAAATCAAGCACATGCTCAAGCTGGCGGATCTGCCCGAAAGCGGTCAGACCCAGCTGTACGATGGCCGCACGGGTCGCCCGTTCGATCGCCACGTGACCGTGGGCTACATGTACATGCTCAAACTCAACCACCTGGTGGATGACAAGATGCATGCGCGCTCGACCGGGCCTTACAGTCTGGTCACCCAGCAGCCGCGGGGTGGTAAAGCGCAGTTCGGCGGACAGCGTTTCGGGGAAATGGAGGTCTGGGCGCTCGAAGCGTACGGCGCCGCTTATACCCTGCAGGAAATGCTGACCGTCAAATCCGATGACGTGCAGGGCCGCACCAAGATGTACAAGAACATCGTGGACGGTACGCACGCGATGGAACCCGGCATGCCGGAGTCCTTCAATGTGTTGGTGAAAGAGATTCGATCTCTCGGGATCAACATCGAGCTTGAGCTCGATCCGGTGTAGCGCAAGACACCACCCGAAGCATTGACTCTCCATTACCCGAATTAAGGTGACCCATGAAAGATCTGCTCAAACTCTTTAAGCAGCAAGCCCCCGTCGAAGACTTCGATGCCATCCGCATCGGTCTCGCGTCGCCGGACATGGTGCGGTCGTGGTCGTTTGGCGAAGTGAAAAAGCCGGAGACCATCAACTACCGCACGTTTAAGCCGGAGCGCGACGGACTGTTCTGCGCCAAGATCTTTGGCCCTGTGAAGGACTACGAGTGCCTGTGCGGCAAGTACAAGCGCCTCAAGCACCGCGGTGTGGTGTGCGAGAAGTGCGGCGTTGAAGTGACGCAATCCAAGGTGCGCCGCGAGCGTATGGCGCACATCGAACTGGCCAGTCCGGTTGCACACATCTGGTTCCTGAAGTCGCTGCCCTCGCGCATCGGTTTGATGCTCGATATGACGCTGCGCGAGATCGAGCGCGTTTTGTATTTCGAGGCGTTTGTGGTGATCGATCCGGGCCTGACGCCGCTTGAGCGCCGCCAGCTTCTGTCTGACGAAGCCTATCTGGAGGCGATCGAGGAGCACGGTGATGAGTTCGACGCCCGCATGGGTGCCGAAGCCGTGTTCGAGATGCTCAAGACGCTGGATCTCAAATCCGAAATCATGAATGTGCGCGAAGAGATCGCGGGCACCGGTTCGGAGACCCGCATCAAGCGCCTGTCCAAACGTCTGAAGCTGCTGGAAGCGTTCGATGAGTCGGGCAACAAGCCGGAGTGGATGGTGTTGACCGTCCTGCCGGTCCTGCCGCCTGATCTGCGTCCGCTCGTCCCGCTGGATGGCGGCCGTTTCGCGACGTCGGATCTCAACGATCTTTACCGCCGGGTGATCAACCGCAACAACCGTCTGCGTCGTCTGCTGGAGCTGAACGCGCCGGACATCATCGTGCGCAACGAAAAGCGCATGCTGCAGGAATCGGTTGACGCGCTGCTCGACAACGGCCGCCGCGGTCGCGCCATTACCGGCACCAACAAGCGCCCGCTGAAGTCGCTTGCTGACATGATCAAGGGCAAGCAGGGTCGCTTCCGCCAGAACCTGCTGGGCAAGCGGGTCGACTACTCCGGCCGCTCAGTCATCGTGGTCGGCCCAACACTCAAGCTGCACCAGTGCGGTCTGCCCAAGAAGATGGCGCTGGAACTGTTCAAGCCGTTTATCTTCAGCAAGCTGCAGCTGCGCGGCGAGGCGCCGACGATCAAGGCGGCCAAGCGCCTGGTGGAGCGCGAAGGCTCCGAAGTCTGGGATATCCTCGACGAGGTGATTCGCGAGCACCCGGTCATGCTGAACCGTGCGCCTACCCTCCACCGTCTGGGTATTCAGGCGTTTGAACCGGTGCTGGTTGAAGGCAAGGCTATTCAGCTTCACCCGCTGGTCTGCACCGCGTTCAACGCGGATTTCGACGGCGACCAGATGGCCGTACACGTGCCGCTGTCCATAGAAGCCCAGCTCGAAGCGCGGGCTCTGATGATGGCGTCGAACAACATTCTGTCGCCAGCGAACGGGGACCCGATCATCGTGCCGTCACAGGACGTGGTGCTGGGTCTGTATTTCATGACGCGCGAGCGTGTGAATGCCAAGGGCGAAGGCATGCTGTTCGCAAACGTAGACGAAGTGCACCGCGCATACGAGGCGGGCATCGTTGATCTGCAAGCGAAAATTCGCGCACGGATCATCGAGCGCCACTTTGACGAAAACGGTGAAACGCACGAAGCGGCCCGCACGGTCGAGACCACGGTGGGGCGTGCGCTGATCTCGGAGATTCTGCCGGTTGGTCTGTCGTTTGATCTGATCAACCGCGACATGAACAAGAAAGCCATCTCAAACGTGATCGATGCGTGCTACCGGCAGGTCGGACTCAAGCACACCGTCGTGTTTGCTGACCAGCTGATGTACACAGGCTTCGGCTACGCGACCAAAGCGGGTGTCTCCATTGGCGTGGACGACATGGTTGTCCCTGCCGAGAAGGAAGACATCCTTGCGGGCGCCGAGGGCGAGGTCCGCGAGATCGAGGATCAGTACGCCTCGGGTCTGGTGACCAACGGTGAGCGCTACAACAAAGTGGTGGACATCTGGTCGCGTACCAACGACCAGGTCGCCAAGGCCATGATGAAGAAGCTGGGTACTGACACCGTTCAGGACGCCGACGGAAACGATCTCGAACAGCCGTCGTTTAACAGCATCTACATGATGGCCGACTCGGGCGCGCGTGGTTCGGCGGCCCAGATTCGTCAGCTCGCCGGCATGCGTGGTCTGATGGCCAAGCCGGATGGCTCGATTATCGAAACACCGATTACGGCCAACTTCCGGGAGGGACTGAACGTTCTTCAGTACTTCATCTCAACGCACGGTGCGCGTAAGGGTTTGGCCGATACGGCGCTCAAAACCGCCAACTCGGGCTACCTGACCCGGCGTTTGGTGGACGTTGCGCAGGACCTGGTGGTGACCGAAGAGGACTGCGGCACGGCTGAGGGTCTTTTGATGAAACCGCTCGTCGAGGGCGGGGACGTGGTTGAGCCATTAAGCGAACGCGTGCTGGGTCGTGTGGTCGCAGTCGACGTGCTGCGTCCGGGTAGCAAGGAAACGCTGGCTGAAGCGGGTACGTTGCTGGACGAGCGCTGGGTCGAGCGCCTCGAAGAGCACAGCGTGGACCAGGTCAAAGTCCTGTCGCCGATCTCGTGCACCACCCGCTACGGCGTTTGTGCCCAGTGCTACGGTCGTGACCTCGCTCGCGGCTATCGGATCAACAAAGGTGAAGCGGTCGGTGTGATTGCAGCCCAGTCGATCGGCGAGCCCGGCACACAGCTTACGATGCGCACGTTCCACATCGGTGGGGCCGCATCACGGGCCGCCGCCGTTAGTAACGTTGAGATCAAGCACGACGGTCAGGTTCGCCTGCACAACATCAAGACGGTGCACAACTCGAAGCAGCAGCTCATTGCGGTCTCACGTTCGGGCGAGCTGGGTGTGATCGATGAGTTCGGCCGCGAGCGCGAGCGCTACAAGATTCCGTACGGCGCGATGATCACCGTCGAAGATGGTGCGGACGTGTCGTCCGGCCAGATCCTCGCGCACTGGGATCCTCACACCCACCCGGTGATTACCGAAGTGGCGGGTCAGATCAAGTACGAGGACTTTGTCGACGGCGTGACCGTCCAGTCCGAGACAGATGAGGTCACCGGACTGTCGAGCATGGTGATCACCGATCCGAAGCAGCGCGGCACGGCGGGCAAGGATCTGCGTCCCACGGCTCGCCTGGTCGATGACAAAGGCAGTGCCGTGATGTTCCTGAACACGGAAATTCCGGCGTCGTACAACCTGCCCGGCGGGGCCGTTGTGAATCTCGAAGACGGCGCGCGGGTCGAAGTGGGCGACGTTATTGCGCGCATTCCGCAGGAATCGTCCAAGACCCGTGACATCACGGGTGGTCTGCCCCGGGTTGCTGACTTGTTCGAAGCTCGCAAGCCGAAGGAAGCGTCGATTCTCGCCGAAGTGTCCGGCACCGTGTCGTTCGGTAAGGAGACGAAGGGCAAGAACCGGCTGGTGATCACCGAAGAAAACGGTGAGCGCTACGAGGCTCTGATTCCGAAGTGGCGTCACCTGATCGTGTTTGAGGGTGAGCAGGTTCAGAAGGGTGAGAAGATCGCCGATGGCGAACCGAACCCCCATGACATTCTGCGCCTGAAGGGTACCGAGGCACTTGCCGACTATCTTGTACGCGAGATTCAGGAAGTGTATCGCCTGCAGGGTGTACGCATCGCCGACAAGCACATCGAGGTCATCATTCGGCAGATGTTGCGCAAGGTCGAAATCAGCGATCCCGGCGACAGCAACTACCTCGAGGGCGAGCAGGTTCACCGTGCGCGCATCCTCGATATGAATGACGAGCTTGAGAAGGACGGTAAGGACCCGATCAAATACGAGCCGGTCCTGCTGGGCATCACCAAGGCCTCGCTGGCCACGGAGTCCTTCATCTCGGCGGCGTCGTTCCAGGAAACCACGCGTGTTCTGACCGAGGCGGCTGTAAAGGGCCTGCGCGACGATCTGCGCGGTCTGAAGGAAAACGTCATCGTCGGACGACTTATTCCTGCGGGTACGGGCTACGCCCACCACGAGGAACAGCGTCTGGCCCGTATGCAGAAATCACCGGACGAGTTGCTGGCCGAGGCGGTTGAAGCCGAGGAACGCGGCGATGCCGCGAGCGAAGAACTCGACAGCGATGCGGTCACCGCCGCGTTGGCTGAGGCGCTTGCGGCGGATATCGCCGAGTCGTCAGGTAACGATGCTGTGGATGGCTCGAGCGACGCTGACGGAAAATAAGTCGTTCAGTCTTCGCTGAGAAGCAAAACCGCGCTCTTCGGAGCGCGGTTTTTTTTTGGTCTGTTTACGGAGGCGGGCATCGTCTACCGCCGCGTTTCGTTGCGGCTTCGCTAGGGATTCGCCGACCCGCTTCCTTCTGTGAGGACAATCGCCTGATCCGCCGCGATATCACTGAACGTGTCGACGCGGCCGGACGGCCAGTGCACTTCGAGCGCCACGGGTGCGGCGCTGTTGCCAAGCCCAACGTGAACACGCCCGTCATTGGCGCTGAGGTAACTGCCTTCGGTGCGCGCCTGTCGCCACAGTGGTGCCTGGCCATCCCGACGTACGGCCACGCGAGCGCCAGTGCCGTCCCGAGGCGACTCACGTCCCTCAAGTCGGATGGACAACCAGTGGTGATCGGCCTCTGACGTGTTGATCAGCAGGCGCGCCGGGCCGTTGTTGTTGGTGATCAGAACGTCGAGACGCCCGTCATTGTTAATGTCCCCCAACGCTGCACCGCGGCTGACCTCGAGACGTCCGAACTCATCCAGATCACGGCTGATTTCATCAAAGCCCGTGCCGCCGTCGTTTCGGAACAGCTGGTTGCGTTGCTCGAATGGGTAGGGTGACACCGCGACGCGCGATTCTTCCAGTTTGACGTTGCCGTTGGCGACGATCAGATCGAGGAAGCCGTCGTTGTCATAGTCGAACCAGAGTGCGCCAAACCCGGTGAGCGACATGCTGCTGGCCCCCAGCCGAAACCGGTCCGTGGCGTCGATGAAGTTGCCGTCGCCCTCGTTGAGGTACAGCGTGTTGGATTCCTGAATCAGATGGGTCATGAACAGGTCTTCATCGCCGTCGGCGTCAAAGTCACCCGCCGTCACGCCCATGCTCGCCTCCGGGCTGCCCATCATGTTGTAGGCCGTGCCGGAATAAAGGCCGATGTCTTCGAATCGCTCGCCGTTGATATTGCGCCACAGGAAATTGGCCGCACCGTCATTCGCCACGTAGGCGTCTGTCCAGCCATCACCGTCAAAATCGGCCCAGACCAGTCCCAACCCCGGGCCCTCGGTCTTGGCTAATCCGACTGATGCGGTGACGTCGCTGAACCGGCCGTTGCCCTCGTTTCGGAACAGGCGGTCCGACGTGGGCGGGTAGACCTGTGGGCCGCAGTAATCCCGTCGCCCCCCCGGACTTGTGCACACTGTGTTTCGTTCAGGCGTAAAAACAACATAGTCAACAACGAACAAATCGAGGTCGCCATCTCGGTCGTAGTCGTGAAAGCCGGCGGCGGTACTCCACTGGTCATCCGATACCCCGGCAGCCTCCGTGATGTCCGTAAAGTGGCCGTCCCCATCGTTCAGAAAAAGTCGGTTGGCACCAAAGTTGGTGAGATACAGGTCCGGGTCACCGTCGTTGTCGATATCGCCGACGGTTGCGCCCATTCCATAGCCGACATCGTTTAAGCCGGAACCTTCGGTCACATCGGTGAATGACAGCGTGCCGTCAGCCGCGAGATCATTGCGAAAGAGCCGATTGCCCGGCCAGGCGCGTTCGGGCGGCGGGAAGGTCGCGTTCTCGGGCGGCGTCGTGCGGTCGAGCATGGCGCCTTGTATCAAGTACACGTCGAGGTCGCCATCCAGATCGAAGTCGAGCAACGCGGCGCCTGCGCCCATCACTTCGGCCATATAAAACTTGCCGGACGCGCCAACGAAGTGATTAAAGCCAAGGCCGGTCTCCGCCGCCACGTCTTTGAACGGTGCCGGTACCACAACCGCCGGTGCCGGCCTTGCGACGGCCGTGTCCTTTGGCGGCGGGCTGTCTTCGCACCCGGCGATCAAGGTCACGGCCACAGTGACAAGCGTATTCGTTCTAGTTCTCTGTGCCATCGTCCTTTGCCTTGACGCTGACCAGGAGCGTGCGTGCAGCGGAGCTGGTCGCACTGTCGCCGAACTGGCGTGCCGCATCCATCGCGCTCTGCAGCGCCTCAACGGCGGCCTGCCGATTGCCGACCGCAAGCTGCGCTCGGGCCAGATCCATCAAAATCGCGCCGAGGGAAGGGTCCCGCAACACGCCAAGAGGTGACAGCAACTCGATCGCCGCATCCGGTTGGCCCTGGGCCAGGAGATGTCGACCGAGCAGCCAGCTTGCCTGACGGTTCCAGGGGTCTTTGACGAGAGCCTCTCGAAAGTACCGTGCCGCCTTGTCGTCCTTGCCGCGCATGGCCTGGACGATCCCCAGTTGCGTCAGGGCATCCGCATGCTGCGGGTCGAGCGACAGTGTTTTGCGAAACGATGATTCGGCGTCCACCAGGCGTTTCTCAGCGATCCTCGCCACGCCGCGACTGTAGTGAACGCCCGGATGTGTGGCGTCGATTTCGAGCGCTCGGGCAATATGTTGGTCGGCGCGCGCAAAGTCGCCGCGGCCGCCCATCATCCCCGCCAACGTAATGTGGATTTCCACTTGGTCAGGCGTGTCGGTGAGTGCGGCCTCCAATTCCTGAAGCGCGGCGTCTTCCTTTCCGCGCATAGCCAAGCGTCGGGCACGGTTGATGCGCGCGGTCGTGCTGATGTCCAGTGCAAGCACCTCCGACATGACGGGGTCAGGCACCGTTGCCCGTGCGTCGCGCGAACGCTCGGCAAGGTTAGTGTGATAGCGCATTGCATCAGGGTCGCCCAGCAGTCGATGAGCTTGCGCCAGAGCGTGGTGCAGCGCTGTGAAATCACCACTTGTCCTACGGACGTCCTCAAAGGCGGCGATGGCGCTTTCCGCCTGACCTCGGCGCAGAGCGAGTTGTCCGGCGAGGAATTTTGGCTCCGGACGATCGGGCAACGCTCGCGCAATGCGCTTCAGCGCGGCGTCCGCCTCGTCGAGTCGGCCCGCTGCCAGAGTCAGCTCTGCGCGCCGGATGTCCGCGCGAAGATAATCCGGCTCAAGGGCGAGCGTGGTATCGAGGTCGGCGATGGCGGCATCAATTTCGCCAAGTTCCGCCAGTGCCACGGCACGGAGGTACGGCCAGCGGAAGCTGTCCTCCAACAACGCGGCGCGCTTATAAAATACCACCGCTCCGTTAAGCAGATCGTATGTGTGCAGCAACATGCCGACCCGGCCATTGGCCGCTGCGTTGTCGGGCCGCTTTTCAAGCGTTGCGAGGGCGTCTCCAACCTGCTGTTGGATGGCGGCCGGGAAGCGATCCATCGCGACGACGGGCCGTTCGGGCAAGTCCACGTCTCGTCCGATCCGATCGCATGCGGTGAGCGCCAGAGCAGAAAGCAAGAGCGGAAAGACGCGGTGGTAAAAAATCATGCGGATAGCGTATCTAAGTGAGCGACCGCGCAAAAGAGGGGCGTGCTTGACGTTTGTTTAGGACAAAAAAAAGCCCCGCCGACGTGGCGGGGCTTTTTTCATCCGATGACTCGG
>JBCCMA010000138.1:0-9367 GCA_039026595.1 Pseudomonadota bacterium | reverse complement strand
GCGCTGGCCGAGGCGCCGGAGCAACTGCGTACCCATGAGGGCGTGCGCGCGATTGTGCTGTCGGGCGAGGGGAAGAGTTTTTGCTCTGGGCTCGACGTCATGTCGTTGATGTCGTCGCCCGATCTCATGGCGCGTGCGTTCGAGCCCGCCGAGGGCACACAGGGCAATTACGTTCAGCATGTTGCAATGGGCATTGGTCGTCTGCCTGTGCCCGTCATCTCCGCGATTCACGGGCGCTGCTATGGCGGCGGGCTTCAGATCGCTCTGGGTGCGGATATGCGGGTGGTCGCACCCGACGCCGAACTGTCCGTCATGGAAATCCGCTGGGGTCTTGTGCCCGACATGGGCATCACCGTCACCCTCCGCGACATGATGCGCAAGGACACGGCAAAGTGGCTCACGATGTCCGGCGAGATTGTGAACGGGGAAAAGGCGGTTGCGCTGGGTCTGGCCACACGCGTGGATGCCGCGCCTGTCGACTGCGCACTCGAGATGGCGGCCATCATCGCATCCAAATCGCCGGATGCGATCCGCGGCGCGAAGACGCTGTTTGACGAGGCGTGGCACGCGCCAGAGTCGGCCGCACTCGCCCGGGAGGCCGAGATTCAACAGGGGCTGCTCGGCAAGCCGAATCAAATGGAGGCGGTGAGCGCCGCCCTGCAGAAGCGCTCGCCCCGCTTTTCCGAAGTGTGAAACCGGGCACGCTGGTTCTTTACCGGCGTGCCGTAGCCTTTGGCGCTCCGATCACTTGGGCGCTAATTCATGAAGCCAGAGCGATTCCTCCTGATTCTCGATGAGATCGACGAGTGGCACATTGCTGTTCGCGAAGCGTGCCGGCCTGCGAGTCTGGCCGCGCTGGGATTGACCGGATGTGCCGTCGCGGTCGGTGTGGAGACGCACTCGATCGCGCTCGGCACCGCACTGCTGGTTGCAGGCATGTGGTTTGGGTTGAGCCTCGCCGCGGTGGCGGAATGGATGGGCTCCCGTATCCCAATCAAGACGCCTTCTGTGCACCGCCCCTAGATCAACGCGGCGCTGCTGACACAGGGTGATTGTGGTACCGTCCGACGTCGCGTCGTGACCGGAGACCCGCGTGTTCGAATCCCTTGAGAAACTGCAGCCCGACCCGATTCTGGGACTGATCGCGGCCTTTCGAGACGATCCCCGCAGTGACAAGGTAGATCTGGGCGCGGGCGTCTATCGCACCGAAAACGGTGCAACGCCTGTGCTCGACTCGGTCAAAGCCGCTGAGCGCCAGATCCTCGACACGCAGGACACCAAAACCTACACCGGGTCGGAGGGCGAGGCGCGCTTCAACGCGTTGATGCAGTCCCTGATCTTCGGTGAGGATCACCCCGCCGCTCGGGACGGCCGCATCTGGACCATACAGACGCCCGGCGGCAGCGGCGCGCTCCGAATTGCAGCATGGCTTTTGTTGCGCGCTGAGAAGAGCCGTCGCGTCTGGGTAACCGACCCAACATGGGCCAACCACGTTCCACTGCTTGGCAGCGCGGGGCTGGAGCTTGAGGTCTACCCGTTCTACGACCGCGAGACCGGTGGCGTGCGCTTTGACGACATGCTTGAAACGCTCGAACGCGTGCCCGAGGGCGATACGATCCTGCTGCATGCGTGTTGCCACAATCCGACCGGGGCGGATCTTTCCGCATCGCAGTGGGAAACGGTGGCAGACCTGCTGGAACGGCGGCAGCTGTTGCCATTTCTCGATATGGCCTATCAGGGCTTTGCACGTGGCCTTGATGCCGATGTTTCGGTGGTGCGCGCCTACGCTGAGCGCTTTGAAGAACTCATCGTGGCGTCATCGTGCTCCAAGAACTTTGGCCTTTACCGCGACCGTGTAGGGGCACTGTCCGTCATTACGCGAAACCGTGAGGCGGCTGCGGCAAGTTGGTCGCAGGCGGTCAATATCGTGCGGCGCGTTTACAGTGTGCCGCCAAATCACGGCGCGGCCATTGTCGGCACGGTCCTCGAGCAGACGGACATGAGAGCAACGTGGCGTGATGAGCTTGAGGCGATGCGCATCAGGCTCAACGACAATCGTCACAAGCTGGCTGCGGCGCTCGCGGCGCGCATTGATCATCGCGACTTCTCGCATCTGCCGCGCGGGTTCGGGATGTTTTCTCTGCTCGGTCTGAGTCAGGACGAGGTGGACCGACTGCGCGATGACTTCGCGGTGTACATGGTGGGGTCGTCGCGTATCAATATTGCAGGGGTCAGTGCCGCCAACGTGGACTACCTGGCCGATTCAATCGCCAGCGTCTGCGCGACAACGGGCGCTTGAAAATACTAATTTTTTCATGACACAGCGTGCGCGCTGGTTTTGACCGGCCGCTGCGCGGCATGCTAAAACCCGCGTCAATTTCTGGGTGCCCCGGAGGGTCTCAATGGAAGTGATCGGCCTCGACATCGGCTTTGGGTTCACCAAAGCCACCAGCGGAAAAAAGTCGATGATCTTCAAGTCCGTTTACGGCGAAGCCAGCGACATGCAGTTCAAAGAGCAGTTGCTAAGCGAAGAGGCCGCCGAGGAGCACCTGCAAATTGATATTGCCGGTACATCCTACTTTGCGGGTGAGTTGGCGGAGCGGCAGAGCGTCGAGCGGTTTTTTACGCTCGATCAGGCACAGTTCGTCCGCGACTTCACAAAGGTGCTTGCGCTGGTGCCGCTGTCCCGGATGGTTGCTCGCCAGGAGCAGATCAAACTCGTCGCGGGTCTGCCGGTGAGTCATTACCGTCGCCACAAGACCGAGATTGTCGACATCCTCAAGGGTCAGCACGAAGTCACCGTCGTCGACGCCAAGGGGGAGCGCACCGACACTGTGGTCCGCGTGGACAGCGTCCGGGTAGTGCCGCAGCCTTTCGGCGCGCTGATGGACCTCATGCTGAACGATCTGGGTGAGGTAACCGACAAGCGTTTTGCCAATGAGAAAGTGGGCGTCATCGACGTGGGTTTCCGGACGACGGATTACACGATTGCCGAACGAACGCGTTACTCCGAACGCGGCAGCAAGACAATCGATCTGGGCATGTCCAAGGCCTTTGCCACCATCGCGGCGAAGCTACAGGAAAGCAGTGGCGTGAACGTTGAGCTCTACCGCCTTTATAAAGCGGTGGACGAGGGCGCCATCAAGATCCACGGCAAACGCTATGACCTGAAGTTGATTACCGAACACGCGTTTACCCAGCTTGCAACACGTGTGGCCAATGAAGCCAACCGTTTGTGGGTCAACGACTGGGACATCGATAAGGTCATCGTGACCGGCGGCGGGGGTGCCGTGCTTGCGCCGTTCATCCAGAAGATTGTGAAGGGTGAAGTGGTGGCGATCGATCCGAAAGTCGACTCGCGACTGGCAAACGTGCGCGGCTTCCACAAATACGGCAAGCGTCTGTGGACGCGGGGCGCGAATCCGCCCACCGGACGATAGGGTCGCGCGCACACCTCGTGCCATTTGCCGTGACTACTACACTGCTTGATGCCTCGCCGGTTGATCAGGTTGGCGTTGCTGAGCGCGTCGCGCGTCTGACCAGCCGAAGCATTAAAACCGACGCAAAACGACAAGCGTTGCGGTTGTGCCTGAGCATGATCGATCTCACAACGCTGGAGGGTGCGGATTCCAGCGATAAAGTACGCCGCCTGTGCGCGAAGGCGCGTCGTTTGCATGCGGAGATGCCGGGTTTGCCGCACGTGGCGGCGGTCTGCGTTTATCCGCAACTGGTCGGTGTTGCGCGGGATGCGCTCGCAGATACCGGTATACACATCGCGTCTGTGGCAACGGGGTTTCCCAGCGGTCAGATTGAGCGGGCACACAAGCTGGCAGAGACCCGGCGTGCGGTGAAAGCCGGCGCCGACGAGATTGATATGGTGATCTCGCGGGGGCGGTTTTTGGCCGGCGACCTGCGCTACGTGCACGATGAAATCGTCGCGGTCAAAGACGCCTGCGGTGACGCGCACCTCAAAGTGATTCTCGAAACGGGCGAACTGGGTTCGCTGGATCAGGTGCGCCGTGCGTCCATGCTCGCGATGCACGCCGGCGCGGATTTCATCAAGACATCGACCGGGAAGATCCAGCCTGCAGCGACGCTGCCGGTGACACTGGTCATGCTCGAGGCCATCCGAGACTTTGAAGAGAAGACCGGTCGACAGGTTGGTATGAAGCCCGCCGGCGGCATTTCGAAATCCAAACTGGCGCTGCAGTACCTCGTCATGGTCAAAGAGACGTTGGGCAATCGCTGGCTGACGCCAGAGTGGTTCCGTTTTGGCGCCAGTTCGCTGGCCAATGACGTTCTGATGCAGTTGGCGAAGCAGGAAACCGGCGCGTACCAATCCGCCGATTACTTTTCACGGGACTGATCGCCCGTTCATTTACTGGGTATGTATTGATGGCAAAGCCAACCGGCGAACCTCTTCCCTTCGGCGCTGGTGATGCGCTGGCCTACGCGCCTGCACCGGAAAGTACGGAGCATGTTCAGCTTGATGAGCGCTACGGACTGTTTATAGACGGTGCCTTCAAGACACCGCGCTCGAGGCGTTTCTTCGACACCGTCAATCCCGCCACCGAGCAGACGCTGGCGCGTGTCGCGCGAGCGAATGCGGCGGATGTCAATGACGCGGTCAACGCCGCGAGGCGAGCCTATGAACGTCACTGGTCGCCGTTGAAGCCGGCAGAGCGTGGCAAGTACCTGTATCGCATCGCGCGCGTGTTGCAGGAACGTGCCCGCGAGTTCGCGGTTATCGAGTCTATGGATGGCGGCAAACCGATCCGAGAGTCCCGCGACGTGGACGTGCCGCTGGCCGCTGCGCACTTCTTCTACTACGCCGGCTGGGCCGACAAGTTACCGTACGCGTTTCCAGGGGCCTCACCGCAGCCGCTCGGCGTTGCCGGTCAGATCATTCCATGGAATTTTCCGCTGCTTATGGCGGCGTGGAAGATCGCGCCCGCGCTGGCCTGCGGTAATACGGTTGTGCTGAAGCCCGCTGAAACCACACCGCTCACCGCGTTGAAACTCGCTGAGCTGTGCCGGGATATCGACCTGCCCCCCGGCGTGGTCAATATCGTCACCGGAGCGGGCGCGACCGGCCAGGCGCTGGTGGCTCATTCCGATGTGGATAAGCTCGCGTTCACCGGCTCCACCGCCGTCGGTCGCGATATCCAGTCCGCGCTGGCGGGCCGTCGCACGCGCTACACACTGGAGTTGGGCGGCAAGGCGGCGAACATCATCTTTGAGGACGCTGCAATCGATCAGGCGGTCGAGGGCATCGTCAACGCGATCTTCTTTAATCAGGGCCATGTGTGTTGTGCGGGATCGCGGTTGCTGGTGCAGGAGTCCATTGCCAAGGACGTCTTGCGCAAGCTGAAGCGGCGCATGCAATCGCTGATCGTCGGCGACCCGCTGGACAAAAACACGGATATTGGTGCGATCAACTCGAAGGCACAGCTCGAACGAATCAAGGCGTATCTCGAGCTGGGCCGTGCCGATGATCTTGCGTCATTCCAGACCGAGACATCGCTGCCCGCGACGGGCTACTGGTGTGCCCCGACGGTCTTTACCGGCGTGGCGCAGAGTCACCGTCTGGCGCGCGAAGAGATCTTTGGCCCTGTCCTCGCCGTTCAGACCTTCCGCACGCCGGATGAGGCTGTTTCATTGGCAAACAACACGCCGTACGGATTGTCGTCGGGCGTCTGGACGGACAAGGGCGCCAAGGTCTTTCAGATCAGCGCGCAGCTTCGATCTGGTGTGGTCTGGGCAAATACGTTTAACAAGTTCGATCCGACGTCGCCCTTTGGCGGTTACAAAGAGAGTGGCGTGGGTCGTGAGGGAGGCTTGCACGGTCTGTCGGCCTATCTCGACGTGCAAGACGCCGCCGGGCGAGGTCGCGCGTGATGGCCAAGGAAAATTCACAACGGCTGGCCGTGGCCAAGACCGTCAAGATGTTCATCGGCGGTGCGTTTCCGCGCACGGAGTCCGGTCGCGTATACAAAGTAAACAATCGGAAAGGCCAGTTGATCGCCAACGCGTGCCGGGCGAGTCGCAAGGATCTGCGCGAAGCCGTGGTCGCGGCGCGCGGACGAGCGGGGGCGTGGCAGGGCATCAGCGCGTATCTGCGGTCGCAGATTCTGTACCGCATGGCCGAGATTCTCGAAGAGCGGCGTGACACGTTTATCGACGCCCGGCGCGCGCTGGGCGACACGCCGCGCTCGGCGACGCGATCGGTGGACCGGGCCATCGATGACATCGTCTATTACGCCGGCTGGTGCGACAAGCTCACCCAGGTGTTTGGCAGCGTGAATCCCGTCGCGAGTCCGCACTACAATTTTTCCTCGCTGGAGCCGATGGGCGTCGTCGCGGCGCTGGTTGGCCATGGGCAGGGCCTGAAGGGCCTGATCGACGTCGTTGTCCCGGCACTCGCGGGCGGAAATACGGTGGTTGTGCTGGCGGACGAGGCGGATCCCCTGACCGCTATTTTGTTCGCGGAGGTGGCGCACGCATCGGATGTGCCGCCCGGCGCGCTCAATGTGCTGACAGGCCAGGTTGCCGACGTGGCGCCGTCGATGGCCTCACACAAAGACATCAACGCGCTCGTACACACCCTGACCGACGCGGCACAGGCGGCCGAGTGCGCCAGACTGTCCGCGATCAACATCAAGCGGGTCATTGCGCGCGACCCGGCACGCAAAGGGCAAATGCCGTCGGCGTACCGGGTACTGGACACGGTTGAAACCAAAACGACCTGGCACCCAATCGGCGTGTGAGGATACGGGCGAGCGGCCCGCCGTGATAATTAAGTAATTCTGTTACGTTTCGGGGGTTGCGCGCGCGATCGGTTTGACACGACACTCGCGCCCGTGAACACCACACGACAGCCCGTCCCCACCCGCTTGGCGCACGCTATTGCGCTATGTGCGCTTGCACTGCTTCCATCCCTGATAGCTGCACACCACTGCGAGTTGGAGACAGATGGCGACGAGCACGGGTGTGTGGTGTGCGTTGCCGTACAGCAGGCGGACGACGCTCTGGTTCCGCACGGCCACAGTCTGAAGGCGCCCGCCGGATCCAGTGCTCCGGCGACGCTTCTTGTTTTTGAAATCACCGCGATCCCGCAACCTCAGTGTCGGGCACGAGCGCCGCCACGCCAAGCCTGAGCCTTCTCTGATAACACTCGTTTTTTAGCCACGATGCGGCTGCAGCGTCGAGGCATGTTCTGTGAGGAAACAACACATGTTGATTCGTTTGGGTACGGCACGCACACGCGTGCTCGCCGTGGGGCTGTTGTCCCTCGGCACGTCGGCAACGTTTGCTGATGATGATTGTGAGGGCGGCAACGCAAATTGCCGAACCGTTGAAGAAGTGGTTATTAACGCTCATCCCTTGTCCGCGGAAGGGCTGGCGCAGCCCGCCAATGTGCTTGAGGGCGATGCGCTGGCAAAAGAACTGTCGGCGAGTCTGGGCGACACCGTTGCGCGGCTGCCGGGCGTTCAATCCGCCACATTCGGGCCGGCGGTCGGTCGTCCGGTTATTCGTGGACAGGGCGGTCCTCGCGTGCGCGTCATGGAAGATCGCGTGGACACCATGGACGCATCGGTCGCGAGTGGCGACCATGCGACGACCGTGGAGCCGTTTATCGCAGACCGCGTCGAGGTGCTGAAGGGCGCCAGCACCTTGCTCTACGGCAGCGGCGCCATCGGCGGAGTCGTTGACGTGCACACGGGGCGAATTCCCCATGAGGTGCCCGAGGACCCGATCTCCGGACGCGTGCTGTTCAACACCCAGAGCAACGGCCAGGGTACGACCGCCGCAGGCCGTCTCGACGGCGGCAGCGGTGGGTTTGCCTGGCATCTCGACGGGTTCACCCGTGACGTCGACCCCTACGACATTCCGGGCTTTGCCGAATCCGAACGTCTGCGGGCGCTTGAGGCCGCAGAGGGTGAAGGCGGTGACGATGAGGAAGAAGTCAGCGGCGTGGCGCCGGGCACCCAGTTTGAAGGTTCAGGCGGGGCGGCCGGTTTTTCGTGGGTTGGCGAGAACGCCTTTGTCGGCGCCGCGGTCAGTGTCTATGACGCCTTTTACGGTCTTCCGGGTGGTCACGAAGAAGAGGAAGAAGAAGGCGGCGAGGGTGAAGAGGAAGAGGGCAATCCCATCCTTGATCTCGAGCAGACGCGTGTTGATCTTGAGGCCGGCTTCAGTGAGCCCTTCGGCAACATCGAGAGCATCAATCTGAGGCTCGGCATTAATGATTACGAGCACGTCGAGTTTGAAGGTAACGGCGAAGCGGGCACCCGCTTCACAAACGAAGCCTGGGACGGCCGTGCGGAGTTTGTACACGGGAGCGTAGGCGGTTTCCGCGGGGCGTTTGGCGTTCAGGCTTCTGACCGGGACTTCGCCGCCGTGGGCGAAGAGGCGTTTGTACAACCTGTGGAAACCCGGACGTTCGGGATCTTCTGGGTGGGTGAAAAAACCGTTGGTCTGACCGATCTGGAAATCGGCGCACGGATCGAGCGAGTCGACCACGATCCGACCGCTGCCCGTTCGCGCGAATTCACATTGTTCAGCTCGTCAATCGGCGGGGTCCGTGATCTGGAAAACGGCGTGCGCATCAGCGGCATACTGGACATCAGTTCGCGGGCGCCCGTGTCCGAAGAGCTGTATTCCAACGGGCCTCACCTCGCCACGCAGTCCTTTGATATCGGCGATCAGGACCTCGGTGTCGAACGCGCCATCAACGCATCGGTCACGCTGGACTACACCGGCGATGACTGGGGGATTGTGGCGACAACGTACTACACGCGCTTCTCTGACTTTATCTACCAGACCTTCCCGGGTGGAGAAGAAGACGGTTTGCCAATTGGCAACTATGTGCAGAACGATGCGCGCTTCCTTGGCGCTGATCTCGGGGCGTACTTCAATCTTGGTAACTTTGGCGGCGCGAGCTGGCAGCTGGATGCCCTGTTCGATACCGTCGACGCTTCGGTCTCCGGACCGCAGGACGAACTGCCGCGCGTGTCGCCCGCTCGGGTGGGTGTGGGGCTGTCGGCCGACTGGAACCAGTTTACAGCGTCGGTCGATCTGCTACGCGTTGCGCGTGTGGATGACGTCCCTTCGGATCAGTTGCCCACCGATGCGTACAACGATGTGCGGCTGGATCTCGGCTGGCGTCAGCAGGTTGGTCTGGGCGAACTCACCGTGTTCCTGCGCGGACGTAACCTCACGGACGACGAGCAGCGCAATCACACGTCGCTGGTTAAGGATTTTGTTCCGTTGCCCGGCCGCAACGTGCAGGTTGGGGCCAGCCTCTCGTTCTGATCAGGTCGCACGACCAAAACGCGCGACGACCTCGTCGCGCGTGGGCATCGCG
>JBCCMA010000137.1:0-9395 GCA_039026595.1 Pseudomonadota bacterium | reverse complement strand
CTGGCTCGACATCACGGTAAGTTGCCCAGTCCTGCACAAATGCAAGATCGTGGTCGCGGCGCTGGAACGCAGAGGCCTCAGCGCGTGGCATCATGAAGTCTTCAAATGCCATCCGCTCGTGCCCGCTAGTCAGCCGTCAATCAGAAGAGCGACAGGGTATGGAACCGTCACCTCGGACTCCGCTTGACTCGGCGAGCGCCTTGTCCGTTGTTTCGCTTGGCGACGTCACCGGAGTCGATACATTAACGCTCCCGGTTACAGCTCGCATCGACAAAAATCAAAGACTCGGGGCGACGAGCTTCGCAATTTATTTCGATCCAGCTGTTGTTGAGCTTGCTCACTGCAGACCGGATACTGGCGGTCTTTTCTCTCAGGCAATGTGCAATCAGAGCGAGCCAGGCGTCGTGCGAGTGAGCGCGGTCTCGCTTGCCGGTGTTGGAGGAAAAATGTCTCTAGCCGTGGTGGAATTTGTCCGGCGGAGCAAAGCGGCTGCTTTGTTCAAGATGGAGCTAGACGTGTTCGCGACAGTTGACGGCACCGATATCCCCGTAGAGATGAACAATTTGTCACCGCCGCTAAACGAAGTACCGCACCAACTCGGGCGAAGCGCATCGCCGTAGTAATTCAGGCGTTGAAGAAGACGTAAGGCAAGCTGCGACCGTAAATTTCAGTACTGGGGTTCAGAACCAAATGCGAACGCCCGCGACCCACGCAAGCTCGTCGACCGACCGATCCTCTGCGGTCGAAAAGTCCCGAGTAGCGCCAAACTGACGAATCCAACTCACCCCAAGATAGGGCGCGAATTCACGTCGAATCTCGTACCGCAATCGCAATCCGACATCCGCCTCCGACAATCCGGAGCCGACTCCGATTTCCACATCGTCGCTGAAGGCCGCATTTAGCTCGACGCGCGGCTGTAGGATCAATCGCTGAGTCAGGCGCAGTTCATATTCGCCTTCCAGACGCACAGACACATCACCCTGATCGCTCAGGAAAAGCTGAGCGTCCAGCTCAAACCAGTAGGGCGCCAGACCCTGAAATCCAACCACCGCGTAATTCCTCGATGGATCAGGCCGAGCGTCGTGGCGTAGCCCGAACTGCACATCCCAGAATGCACTGATGGCCCGGCTGTACAGCGCTTGTAACTCAATCTCTTCAAATCGGCCGTCTTCGTCACTGAAGTCGCCCTCGGTCTTGAACCAGGCTTTGTGGATGTCGCCACCCACCCAACCCTGCGCCTCCCACACTGTCTCTGCGTCACCATCACGAAACTGCGACTCGAGCCGTTCGCCCAGAATCAGCGAGTTGATTTGCCCGCCGTGGTTGTTCTTGAGGGCGGCGCGCGATGACGCCATCTGCGCCGCGCCCCAGTACGCATCGGCCGCGTTCTGCGCCAAGGCGCTATGGATTGGCGCCAAAAACAGCGACACGAGCATGACGCGCTTTCTCATCCAGGTTTGCTTTTGTCTACAACGGACACGACGCGCATCATTCCGGCGTGCATGTGGTAGAGGAGATGGCAGTGAAACGCCCAGTCGCCTACGGCATCGGCCGTAATGTCTACGGATAGCTTCTCGCCTGGCTTCGCCACAATGGTGTGCTTTCTGGGCTTGTGATGATGCTCACCAGTGACAACCTCGAAGAACATGCCGTGCAGATGGATAGGGTGGGGCATCATCGTATTGTTGATCAAAGTCAGTCGCAGCCGCTCGTCCTTGTAAAAGAGAATCGGTCCATCGAACTCAGAGAACTTCAACCCATCGAACGACCATATGTAGCGCTCCATGTTGCTCGTCAGATGTAACTCGATTTCGCGTTCAGGCGGTCGCGTATCCGGGTTCGGATCCAGCGACTTGAGATCGGTGTAAACCAGTACACGGTGCGGAGCGTCAATCAGGCCCAGTGGTCGTTCGTGCAATCGGTTGGTGGGGTTCTCCGCGATATTGACGACGCCTGGCCCGCGGACGATTTCGGTGGACTGAGTTGTCCTTGGTGATGGCGCCATATCGGCGCCCATGCCCATTTGCGGTTTCGACATCGAGTCGTGCATCGATGCAGAGTGTCCCATCACGGCGTGGTCCATGCTCTCGTCCTCCATACGGGCATGAGACATGCTGGCGTGGTCCATGCTGCCGTGACTCATACCCGCGTGGCTCGTGCCGCCGTGCCCCATCGCAGAATGGTCCATCTCGCCGTGGCTCGCATCGTGCTCGACATCGGCGTTGCCCTTATGCTCAGCTTGATTCGAGCCTTCCTTAGGGTGCGCCATATGCATGCTGTGGCCATCGTGGGCGCCATGCGCCATGTCCTTCATCGTGAGCGTGGGGCGCACGCGTTTCGCCGGAGCACGGGCCGTCATTCCGATCTGCGGTGCGAGCGTCCCGAACGCCATACCGCTTCGATCATTGCTCTCGGCAACGAACGCGTACGGTTTATGTTCAGTCGGGTGCACCACGACATCAAACGTCTCGGCCGTTCCGATCTGAAACTCATCCGTCTCGACCGGCTGCACATTGAGACCATCCGCCTGCACAACGGTCATCGGCAATCCGGGGACGCGCACATCAAAAATACTCATGGCCGAGGCGTTGATAATTCGGAGTCGGACCCGCTCCCCGGGTCGAAACAGTCCCGTCCAGTTGTCCTCGGGTCCGTGACCGTTCACTAAATAGGTGTAGGTGGCGCCGGTGACGTCCGCGATATCCGTCGGGCTCATCCGCATCTGGCCCCACATGGCGCGGTCCTCAACCGTTTGAGCCAGACCCTTATCTCCTACGTCGCGAAAAAATTCACCCACGGTTCGTTGCTGGAAGTTGTAGTTGTCACTCATTTTCTTAAGCTTGGCGAACACCCTGTGCGGGTGTTCGAACGTCCAGTCCGACAGCACAATGACGTACTCCCGGTCGTAGGCCACTGGATCGGGATCGATCGGATCGATCACGATCGGACCGTAGTGACCGGACTGCTCCTGAAGCCCTGAATGACTGTGATACCAGTACGTCCCCGACTGAACGACGGGGAAGCGGTACTCGAAAGTCTCGCCGGGCTTGATGCCCGGATAAGTGACGCCGGGAACACCGTCCATGTAGAACGGCAGCAAGATGCCGTGCCAGTGAATCGACGTGTCCTCACGCAGTTCGTTACGTACACGCAAGGTGATCTCGTCACCTTCTCGCCACCGTAGAAGCGGCGCGGGCAGTTGGTTATTGACCAACACCGAGTGCCCCAAGCGACCATCAATCACCGTTTTGGCAGCACTCACCGTGAGATCGAACGTCTTACCTGATAGCGGCCGCAGGCCAATGAGACTGGTCGCCGGCGCACTGCGGGCCCAGGCGGGCAGGGCGGATGGAATGGACAGGGCCGCGGTCGCCGCTCCGGCTGTTGCGAGAAAGCGTCGTCGCGATTGAAGAGATGTCTTGTAATTATCGCTCATCGCGCGATACTACATACCCCTATGGGGTATCTGTCAATTAGAGAACCACTCGGATGAGCAAAGCGCCACTAGTCAAGCGCCTGAACCGAATCGAAGGTCAGGTCCGGGGCATCAAGCGGATGATCGAAGAGGAGCGGTACTGCATCGACGTCTTGCAACAGGTGCAGGCAATCAAAGCGGCCCTCGCGCGTGTTGAGGACGTCATTCTGAAAGACCACTCGGCGACCTGTGTTGAATCGGCGATTGCTTCCGGCGACCCCGTCGACCAACGCAAGAAGTTCGGCGAACTGATCGACTTGATGGCGAAGGTGAAGCGCTAGTCCTTCCCGGTCCGGGACCGCACCGACATCAACGATCAGGCGTACACAAAAGCTCGGGCAAATACGGGATGTCGAAATTCGGCGGGAAATTGGTGTCCACGCCCGGCAACACCTGATGACCCACATTGCGCGGCCTGAACGGCCGTCCGTCCGGCCGTTGCTGGGGCGGTCCGCCATCGAACGTGAACGCGCGCACAGCCGAGTGCCGCATCCAGACCACCAGGCTCGGGTGCTGACACCCGTCGTCCTTGCGTATCAGTTCGTGGTAATGCACGTAGCCCTCCAGCATCCGGGCCTGCGCCAGCTTCGGAGACCACTCGGAGATCAATACATCCACCCAGTAAAGCTGCGCGTGGTCATCCGCATCCGACGACCAGACGCGCGGTACCGGGCCGCCCTTTCGTAACGGGCCGGTATTGAAGTGTTTTCCAATGAAGTGTTTTGCATTGCCGACGTCACGCGCCGGTGACCAACAGTGACCCGGCACATCCTGCGCCTGACCGCGCTGGCGAAACATCAGCTCCAACTCTGGACCGAGGAAATACCACGTCGTGTTGTCGAGGAAGATCTCCATGTGGTGTGTGAAGCCGAAGAAATCGGCCGTGCCCGGGTTGGCCAGACAATCCGGCAGTTCGTCCGCCAGCGCTGCGGGTGTTGAGATGCAAGCAAGCATCACACTAGCCATCAAACCAGCGCCCCGTCGACGCGTTAGGGTGATTAATCGTGACATGGCCTTTTTCTCTGATCGTGTTGACGTCATGGGGCGACTCCGCTCGGTCCCGGCGGACCGAAGAAACTCTGGCGCATCAAGCCGAGGTCGAGCACGTTCACAACGCCGTCTCCATTGAAGTCGGCATCCGCGTCGTCTGTGAAGAACACACCGCGCAAAAGGCCAAGGTCCACGAAGTTGACCACGTTGTCGTTATTCAGATCGGCGTCGCAGGCGTTGCCAAATCCATCGTCATTGCTGTCGGTCTGATCCGGGTTGGCTGCCAACGTACAGTTGTCGGTGGCGTCAGGGACGCCGTCGCCATCGGAATCGGTTGGCAGATCGCACACAAACACATCGGCGCTGACCGAATCGATCGCCGCTTCGGTTACCGAGTCATTCGGGTTGTCGGAGGTGACGAAGCGAACGCGGATGTCCGCGCTCGGCGCAAGGTCAGCGCCCACGGGTACGCTGTCGCTGACCCAACCGCCGGCACCGCCGGTGTATCGCTTGGCCTCGACCCACGGTCCACCGTTGGCGGACAACTCGATGATCAGGCTGTCGTCGCCGTCGTCGTTGGAGAACCAGTACACGTAGCGCACGCGGCCCGTACCGGCGGAGAAGTCGAGGGCAGGGGAGGTCAGGACCGCCGGTCCGCCGTCCACGTCCGCGACGCCGACGTTGCCGCCGACCGGTCCCTGTCCGGTGAAGTAGCACTGATCGTCCGCATCGCCGGGCCAGTCGCCCTCCGGCTGCGCGCCGGTGCCGTTGGGACGATCGCGCACCCAGGCGCCCGAATCCAGATTGGTTTCGGTGGCCACCCAACCAAGATCACTAATGAACGTGTCGTCCAGCACGGTAATGACCTGGCTGACCACGTCAGCACGGAAGGTCCCAGACGCCGGTTCACGGAACACGGTGCCGGCGGCGTTCTCTGCGGTCACAAAATACTCGACCACGCTGCCGCAGGGTGCGGCGGGCAAGTCCGAGTCGAATACACCGCTGCCAGCGCCGGTCATGGGCACCGGCGTTTGCGCAACACCATCGATCAGAGGATTCAGAACCACCGTGGCCGGATCAAGCGGTGAGCCGACCTCCGAAATGCTGACACTGATCGCCGTGGGCGTGTCCGGCGTAATGGTCGCGGGCTGGCCATTCGGGAACGTAAAATTCAAAAGCTGCGGATCCACATCCAACACAAACAGACCGTTCTGTACGTCACTCGCGAGGATTCGATCAGGGCCGAGGAACGGGTACACGCCCCAGTTTCCGTCGAAAAATCCGTTGTCGCCGGTGATCGCCGATGTGTCATAGCTGGCGACGACGGCCCACGTCGCCGTGTCCGGGTCGATCTCCAGCACTTGCAGCCCCGCTTCGTACCAAGACGCGTACACCGTATTGCCGACGACCACGGGGTTGTGTGTGCTGAACGCGCGACTTGAGTCGAGCACGAGCGTTTGGCGCAGCGTCAGGTTGACGGTCGAGCCGTTGTCGTCAACTTCATATAGTGCGAGGCCGCCGCCAGCGCGTTCTTCTGAGACGACCAGAAACCGGCTGTCCGAGGTGGGCCAGGCCGCGTGCACGGCGTTGCCGGGCGCTGACCCCATCAGTGTCGGCGGCTCGGCGTCCAGGTTCGACACGTCGAACACACGAATGCTGTCCCAGGCGGACGCGTACATGCGACCGTCCTGAATGGTGATGTCGTGCACAAACTGGTTGCCGACATTGAAAAGACGGTAGGTGGCCTGCGAGATGACCGTGGGCGCGTTGTCCGGGTCATAGCCGCGCAGGTCGATCAGGTCGATCTGATTGAGTTGACTGTCCACAAGGTACAGCCAGCCGTTGTCGATAAACACATTGTGCACAGCCGTTCGCACCGTGATGTCGGTGAGCTTGATCGGCATAAACGGATCGCGAACGTCGACAATCTGGGCCCCGGGCGTGGTGTTCTCAAGACCGACGTACATCAGGCCGTTTTGAACCTTGACGTCCTGAGCGCTGGCACCACCCACACCGGAATCGTAGGTCGCGGCTAGCGTCGGCGCGGCCGGATTCGAGATGTCCACGATGTTGATTTCGTTAACGCCGAATCTGGCGAGATAGGCGAAGTTTCCCTCGCCCCAAATGTCGGCGTAGTTGTTGGCCTGATCGTAGCGGCCGACCAGTCCGATATTGACTGGTGCCTCTTGGGCACTCGCTGCCGTGGGCAGGAGCAGAGCGGGTGCAAGCAAAGTTAGTGCGCGCCAGATAGGTGGCTTGCGCGAGAAAATGGTCATCGTCGTCCCCCTCGACAAAAAATTGCGGATCGGTGTTGAAACGCAGAACACGGCTCGTATGCAGTCTTTATTGTGGCCGCATTACTAATGCTAACACGATGGTTGTCGTAGGAACGCTCGCCCCCGCCTCGTGCTCCTTGAGAATCGAAATGATCTGTTCTTCGCTGTAGCGCTTGTGCTTCATATCGGGACCTCCCATCGGTCAAAATACAGGGAAATCCCACAACGCACATGGCTCTAATTACGGGGGTACGGTCAAAAAATCTGGATCCGCGATAAATAGCGACCTGGGTGGAGTAGATGTTGCCGTGTTGATCCATGGACAGACCTCCATTGATCGTCTTACTGCCATAGGCTGAAAATCAATTGTCCGGTCGGTGTAGAAGTGATGTTTCCCACGGACTGCTGCAATTTGGCGTAGACCTCTGCTTCAATTTTTGTCTGGGCATGCATATTCGAACTCGCAATTGATGGCAACAGGGCAACGGGTAGGATTGAGCGACTCCAGTGTCGTCGACTATTCACCGAAGTGCCCCCATTGGGCTTGCTTAGCATGACCGGCCAGACCACGGACACTAACCAACGCCTCGTTTAGTGCATTCAAGGATGACTGGCGAGTGTTACTCGACAAATCGTGATTGATAACTCTCATGATCGGCTCCTCGAAAAAGCTGTCTTTGAGGTATTCTGTTTTTCACTTGCCTTGGACTTCATCGTCGAGCGCGTTCATTCGTTGATTGCCGATATGCAAGGAGCGCAGTTCTGATAGAGCCTCGGTGCTGATTTTTTTGCGTGCGTCCTTTCGAAGAATCAGCGTTGCTTCATCCTTGCTTCCCAACAGCCCTTTTGGCTCGTCAAGCTCGCGAATGCTGTAACGATGGTGTAGAAATTGCGGCTGCCACAATGGGATCACTATCCAACGCTCTTCCTCCACTGCATTTACAAACCGTCCGAAACAGTCTTCTTCGGTTCCGGTCTCGAAGTGATAACCATGGTCGCGTAAACCGTATTCGTCGATCATTGCAGCGGAGAATCGACTGATACCCGCGCCAGGATTGATCCCCTGAATCAGCCGTTCCATCTTTGAAAGGACAGATTCGTTTTTCAGATCATCAACTGACGAGATATCAGCTTCGGGCACGTAGTCTGGTACACCCCACAGGCAGTAGGGCTCGTAGAGCACCGTGACCTTCTCAACCTCGTTTTCCATTGGGTTCAGGTATTTTTGGTGGCTGGAGGGTAGCCAAGCTGACGCCAAGAGATCGATCTGACCGGTACCAAGCATTTCGAAAGCTCGTTCATGGTGGGCCATCGCGTGCTCAACGCTATGTCCATTATCACGGAGAATTTCGGCGACTTTGAGTGCGCTTGCCTTGTGAAATGACAGGTCAATGTGGCCAAGGCGGATCACAGTGTCGTCGGACATGGTAGAGATTCCTTGTTTGGTCTAAACGGGGAAACTTTCAAGGACGATCTTTCCCTTAGCTTGTCCAGTTTCAACCAGTTCGTGAGCAGCGCGAAGGTTCTCAGCATTGATCGGACTAAGCGTCTTGCTAACTGTGGTCCGGATGCGGCCAGCATCGATTTCGTCTGCGATAGTGTTAAGTAAGTTGTGTTGCTCAATCATGTCGGGCGTCCCAAACATGGAGCGAGCAAACATGAACTCCCAGATCAGGCCTGCAGCCTTAGTCTTGAGTGTGTCCATGTCGAGCGGCTTGTTGTTTTCAACAATGGTGACAATGCGCCCCTGCGGTCGGATCAGATCCGATACCGCATCCCAATGGCCATCGGTGTTATTGAAGATTGCAATATGGTCGATGAATTTGTAACCAAGCGCTTCAATTTGAGGGCGCAATGGCTCGTGGTGATTGATGACGTGCTTCGCACCTAGTTCCTTCACCCAATCTCTCGTTTCCGGGCGCGAAGCCGTTGCTATGACCTCTAGTCCAGCAAGCTTAGCGAGCTGTATTCCAATGGAACCAACGCCGCCCGCGCCACCGATTATGAGTAGGCTCTCATCCTTGTTTGCGCCTTCGCGGTCGAGATCAAGTCGGTCGAAAAACGCTTCGTAGGCCGTAATGCTAGTAAGCGGCAGCGCGGCTGCTTCTGCAAAAGTGAGAGATTTTGGTTTGTGTCCGACAATCCGCTCATCAACTAGTTGATACTCGCTGTAGGCACCGGGACGGGTGATGTCGCCAGCGTAGAACACCTCGTCACCAGGCTTAAACAGTGTGACGTTCTCGCCAACTGCCTCAACAACGCCCGCGGCATCCCAACCCAAGATACGCGGTGTTTCCTCGATTTTGTCCTTGGGCGCACGAACCTTCACATCGACAGGATTCACCGCAATCGCTTTGACTGCGACAAGGATGTCATGACCGGTTGCTGTCGGTCGTTCGAGCTCAACGTCCTTAAGAGAGTCAGGATCGCTGATCGGGAGATAGTGGGTGAACCCAATAGCTTTCATAGCTTTACCTCTGTTGAGTCTGAGTGAGCTAGCTGCGCCTGCAAGAAGCGAGCGATGGACAGCGCGTAAATCATCGCGACCAGCGAGTCACCGACCCGTCGACGCGGGAGCGATTGGCTTAAACCGGACGATTAGATATTCGCCGGTCCCGGTTTCCTTACCGGCCAGAGCTGCTGTGCGATCCAGT
>JBCCMA010000136.1:0-9558 GCA_039026595.1 Pseudomonadota bacterium | reverse complement strand
ATCAGCAGATGCTCAATATGGGCGGCATGACGGCGATGATGGACAAGCTGCCGGGCATGAGCGGACTGTCGCAACAGGTGGCAAAGCAAGCACCGGACCAGACCCTGCGCCGACAGATTGCGCTGATCAACTCCATGACCCCGCGCGAACGGCGCTTCCCCAAGCTCATCAACGGCTCGCGCAAGCGCCGGATTGCAAACGGAGCCGGGCTGACCATTCAGGATCTGAACCGCTTGATGAAACAGCACAATGTCATGCAAAAGCAGATGAAGAAGCTCGGGAAAATGGGCGTGAAGGGCATGATGCGCGGCCTGCAGGGCCGGCTGCCTCCAGGTGCCGGTCCGCGCTAGCATTTTCTGAACAAACCCGTACAATTCGGGGTTTGCCCGGGCGGCTCTGCTGCATAGCAGCACCGCCGCTCTGAACATTTGCTACGGAATTCAACATGGTTACGATTCGTCTTTCCCGAGGCGGCGCCAAGAAACGGCCGTTCTACCACGTGGTCGTCACGGACAGCCGCAATCGCCGCGACGGCCGCTACATCGAGCGGCTCGGCTTTTTCAATCCTCTTGCGCGTGGCGCTGCAGAGGGCCTTCGCATCGACACGGCCCGCGCCGACTACTGGATCGGGCAGGGTGCCCAGACCAGTGATCGCGTCGCACAACTCCTGAAGCGTTCGCGCTCGCAGGCGGCCGCAGCCGAATAGAGGGTGAGGGGTGACCGCGTCGTCGTCGGCCGCGTGGCCGGTGTGTACGGCGTCCGGGGCTGGGTGCGCGTCCAGTCGTACACGCAGCCCATCGAAAATCTGCTTGATTATGGTCCCTGGCTACTGACGCTCCGCGGTGAGGTGACCCTTGCCGAAGGTCGAGCGCACGGCAAAGGGCTAATCGCGCGCCTGGACGGCATCGACGATCGAGACGCGGCCGGCGCATTGGTGGGGCAGGACATATCGGTGGCACGGGATGCGCTGCCGGCAACGGACGAAGGTGAGTATTACTGGAACGACCTGATTGGTCTGCGCGTCATTAATCGCGACGGCGCGTCGCTCGGTGAGGTCGTCAGACTGATCGAGACCGGCGCGCACGACGTGCTGGTCACGCAGGGTGAACGGGAACGATTGATTCCCTATGCCTTGGGTGCTGTCGTTGATGAAGTGGATCTGCCCAATGGGCTGATCCGGGTCGACTGGGGTGCCGACTTTTGATGCGTTTTGACGTCGTCACGTTGTTTCCGAGCGAGGTGGCGTCAGCGGCGGGAATCGGCGTGACAGGTTCCGCATTCTCGCGCGGGCTGGCCTCGCTGGAGGTGCATAACCCGCGGGATGCGTGCCATGACGCCCACCGCGCGGTCGACGATCGACCGTTTGGAGGTGGGCCTGGCATGGTCATGCGGGCCGAGCCGCTCGCCACGACGATACGCGGGATTCGCGATCGGGTGCCGGGCGCACGAGCGGTTTTGATGAGTCCGCAGGGCAGACGATTCGATCAGGGTCTCGCCCGTCGGATCGCAGAGGAGCAGCGACCGGTACTGTTGATTGCCGGGCGCTATGAAGGTGTCGATGAGCGCCTGATGGACGACGTCATCGACGAGGAGTGGTCCGTGGGCGACGTCGTGTTGAGCGGCGGCGAACTCGCCGCGCTGGTGGTGATGGACGCTGTGATTCGGCTGTTGCCCGGGGTCCTTGGGCACCCCGAGTCCGCGGCGCAGGATTCGTTCAGTTCGGGGCTACTCGACTGCGCGCACTACACGCGCCCGGAGGCGTTTGAGGGAACGCAGGTGCCATCGGTCCTGCTTTCCGGGGACCATGCAAAAATCGCCCGCTGGCGACACCAGCAGGCGTTGGGCCGCACGTACGAGCGACGACCGGATTTGCTCGCACGGCGAGTATTGACGGATGACGAGCGTGACTTGCTCGACGCGTATCGACGCGACAAGCGGTCATGCGATTGAATTTGGTTTGAACGAACAGGACAGTGCCATGGGCAGCAACATTATTGATGAACTCAACAAAGAGAACATGAACCGCGACGTACCGGACTTTCGCCCGGGCGACACGGTCGTCGTGCAGGTCAAGGTGAAGGAAGGCACGCGCGAACGTTTGCAGGCCTACGAAGGCGTGGTCATTGCCAAGCGCAACCGTGGCATCAATTCCGCATTCACGGTACGCAAGATTTCGCACGGTGAGGGCGTGGAGCGCGTGTTCCAGACCTACAGCCCTACGGTGGACAGCATCACCGTGAAGCGCCGCGGCGACGTGCGTCGTGCCAAGCTTTACTATCTGCGTGAGCGCACCGGTAAGGCCGCGCGCATCAAGGAAAAAATCTGACGCATCCGTGCGTTGGGCGAGCAGAATGCAAACGGGCTGGTGACAGCCCGTTTTTTATTTGCCGGCTGGTTTGATTTCCGCGTTTCGTCCCCATCTACCGGCCGGGACGCATCGAACGATCAGGAGATAGATGGATGAGCGCATCCGCCGAAAACACACACGCTTTTCAGGCCGAGGTGAAGCAGTTGCTTCACCTGATGATCCACTCACTGTATTCGAACAAGGAAATCTTCCTGCGCGAACTGATTTCGAACGCCGCCGACGCGTGCGACAAGCTGCGCTTTGAGGCGATTCGGTCGCCGGAGCTTCTGGCGGATGACCCTGACCTGGCCATCAGCATTACCCTTGATGCGGAAAAACGCCGCATCGTTATCGAAGACAATGGCATCGGCATGAATCGCGAAGAGGTCATCGAGAATCTCGGGACCATAGCCCGATCCGGGACGCGCGAGTTTCTGAGCAGTCTGAGCGGTGACGAGAAGAAAGACGCGGCGCTGATCGGGCAGTTTGGCGTGGGCTTCTACAGCGCGTTCATTGTGGCCGAGCAGGTGGAGGTGGACTCGCACCGCGCAGGCGAAGACTCGGCCGTGCTCTGGCGGTCTGCAGGCGACGGTGAATATACGTTGGACGCCGGACAGCGTACGCAGCGTGGCACGACGATTACGCTGCATCTGCGCGAGGATGACGCCGAGTTTGTGCAGGACTACCGGGTGCGCGGGCTGGTCAAGAAATATTCGGACCACATTTCGGTGCCGGTCAAGCTGATTGGCGAGGGGGAAAACGGTGAGGTCACGGTCGATACCGTGAACCAGTCTTCGGCCCTGTGGCGGCGCTCGAAATCCGATATCACCCAGGAGCAGTACGACGAGTTCTATACGTACGTCTCCCACGACAGCGACAAGCCGCTGGCGCACAGCCATAACCGGGTCGAGGGTAAGACCGAGTACACCTCGCTTTTATACGTTCCATCTCGCCGCACGTTCGACCTCTGGGATCGGGACAAGGCGCGAGGCGTCAAGCTGTTCGTCAAGCGCGTGTTCATCATGGACGACGCACAGGCCATGCTGCCCAACTACCTGCGCTTTGTGCGCGGTGTGATCGATGCGGACGACCTTCCGCTCAACGTGTCGCGCGAGATTCTGCAGAGCGACCGGACGGTCGAGACGATCCGGGCTGGCTCGACGAAGAAAGTGCTTGGCATGCTGAATATGCTGGCTGAGGACAATGAGAAATACGCCACGTTCTGGGCCGCATTCGGCGCTGTCCTGAAGGAGGGCGTGATCGAGGACCACGGCAATGCGGAGGCGATAGCCCGCTTGCTCAGATTTTCCTCGACGGCGAACGACGGCGACGAGCAATCCGTCGCGCTGTCGGCCTATGTGGAGCGCCAGAAGGACAAAGACGCGCCGATCTACTTCCTGGTCGCCGATTCTATGGCTGCAGGTCGGCGCTCGCCGCACATCGAGGGCCTGCTGGCGGACGGCCATGAGGTTTTGCTGCTGACCGAGCCGGTCGACGAGTGGCTCGCCGCGCATCTGACCGAATTTGAGGGCAAGCCGCTGAAAAATGCGGCCCACGTGGACAGCAAGACGGCGGAGAACGAAGACGGTGACGACGCCGTCGACGAGCAGTACCGGGATGTATCGGCGCGGATTGCGTCGCTCCTTAAAGACAAGGTCTCGGACGTGCGCGTATCCAAACGCCTGGTGAATTCTGCGTCGTGCCTGGTCTCCCCTGAAGGTGAGCTGGGCGAGCACGTGAAGCAGATGCTCAGAGATGCCGGCCACGACGTGCCGCCGGAGCAGAAGATTCTCGAAATCAACCCGACGCACCCGCTGGTGATTCGTCTGGCTAATCTTGATGACAAGGACCGGTTCTCCAGCTGGAGTCTGATGCTGTACGAGCAGGCGGTGTTGGCGGCGGGCGGTGCGCTCGAGACACCCACCGAATTTCTGGCGCGGGTGAATGAGGCGATTCTTGCGGGCGCATGATGGCGAAATAAAGGAACCCGACGCCGGGTCATTGGTCCCAGAGGAAGGGGAGGACGAAGACATGCTACGCAGCCACAACGCGAGCCCATTCAAACGGCGCGTGCTGATCGCGACATTGGCGATGACCCAGCTCACGGCGCTGTCCGGCTGCGGTGCCATCGTCTCCCGGGCAACGGATCGGCTGGCAAGCTCGCTCTCCAGCGCCGTGCTGAACCAGGACGATCCGCAAACGGTGGCGGACGCTTTGCCGGCGTATTTGGTCATGCTCGATGCGTTGATCGAGAACAGTCCCGATAATGCCGGCATATTGGGCGCGGCGGCGACACTTTACGCGGCCTACGGCGCCACATTCGTTTCGGACGCCGATCGCGCGAGTCGGCTGACGGCGCGTGCGCGCCGCTACGGGCAGGCCGGTATCTGTGCACATAACGATGCATTTTGTGAACTGTCCGACAAGCCGTTTGATGAATTTGATGCCACGCTTTCGCAACTGACGGTCGAGGACGTGCCGGCGTTTTACGCCTACGCTGTAAGCTGGCTGGCGTACATGCGTGCGCACGCCTCGGACTTCGGTGTGCTGGCGGACCTCCCGAAGGTTGAGAGCGTTCTGGTGACGCTCGATGCCCAGGACACAACCTACGAGGCCGGCAATATTGCACTGTACCTTGGCATTCTGAACACGCTGCGTCCGGCAGCGCTGGGCGGGGACCCCGAGGCGGGGCGCGCGTTTTTCGAGCAAGCCATCGAATTGAGCGACGGACGGGATTTGTCGGCCAAGGTGGAGTTCGCGCGGGGTTACGCCCGCTCGCTTTACGAGCGCGAGCTGCATGACCGGTTACTGAACGATGTCATCGCAGCCGACCCCGTCGTGGACGGGTTGACGCTGTTCAATGTGATGGCGCAGCGACAGGCGCATGAATTACTTGCCTCGGCAGACGATTATTTTTGACGCGGCGCCTGTGGCGTCGATCGAGCGGAGACGAGCGGACCTATGACATTCGTACAGACCAAATCGCAGCTTCTGTCCATGATTCGAATGGTGGCGGTCTCAATCGCCTGCGCCTGGGCGCTACCTGCGCTGGCTGTGGACATCAAGATTGCGACCGTGGCGCCTGAGGGCTCATCGTGGATGAACCAGATGCGTGCCGGTGCAAAGGACATCGCGGCGCGCACGGATGGGCGCGTCAAGCTGAAATTCTATGGCGGTGGCGTCATGGGCAACGACAAGAAAGTCCTTCGCAAGATGCGTATCGGGCAGCTCCACGGCGGCGCGTTCACCGCGAGCAGCCTGGCTGAGCGTTACCCGGATATTCAGCTTTACGGCTTGCCCTTGCTGCTCCGTACGCAGGCTGAGGTCAACCACGTCCGAGCCGAAATGGACGACGAGATCATGGGCGGTATGGCCGACGCCGGTCTGGTATGCCTCGGTATTGCCAGCGGCGGCTTCGCCAACATCATGTCCGCAGAGCCCGTCCGGTCGTCCGACGATTTATCGGGTCAGAAAGTCTGGGTGCCGGAGGGCGACGCCATCAGTTATGCCGCCATGGCGTCACTCGGGTTGTCGCCGGTCACGCTGCCCATCACCGACGTGCTAACGGGGTTGCAGACAGGCCTTGTCGACATCATCGGCTCGTCGCCCGTCGGGGCGCTCGTGCTGCAATGGCACACGAAGGTGAAGTTCATCACACCGGTTCCCGTGTCCTATTTGTATGGGACGTTAGTCATCGAGAAGAAGGTGTTTGATCGTCTGTCTGCTTCCGATCAGGCGATCGTCCGTGAGGTGATGGCAGGTGTCTACGCCAACTTTGAGAAAGAGAACGTGACCGACGATGAAAAGGCGCTGGCGGCAATGCTCAAAGGTGGCATCGAGCTGATCGAGCCCGCACCCGGGCTGGTCGACGGGTGGTCACGGCAGGCTCGTGAGGTGCGCGCGCGATTGGCCTCGGAGGGTGTTTACAGTGCCGATCGGTTGGCGCGCATCGACTCGCTTCTTGCAGATTACCGCGCAGCAAACCCGTGAGCGACGTGCGCTGGTGGCAGCGCCTTGACCGGATCGGGCGTGGTCTCGAAAACGCCCTTTTGTTGCTGAGTCTGGTAGCCATGATCGGACTGGCCGTCGCGCAGATCGTCGCGCGCAACGTTGGATTGGGCGGATTCGCCTTCAGCGACGAGTTGCTGCGCCTTCTTGTACTGTGGGTCGCCATGCTCGGCGCGGTCGCGGCCAGCCGTGACGACCACCATATTCGCATCGATCTTGTTTCCCGTTTCTTGCCCTATCGTCTGCGCAAGGGTGTGCGCGTCATTGTTGATTTGTTCACGGCGGGCGTTTGCGCCGTGCTGGCCTGGTACGGCCTGTCGTTCGTCGCCAGTACACGCGAATTCGAGGACCTTGCCTTTGGCGCGCTGCCACTATGGTGGTTTCAGGCGATTCTGCCCGTGGGCTTTGGTCTGATTGCATACCGTTATTTGCTTTGGACATGCCAGCACGGGTACGAATCGTGGCGTGGCGAGGTCGACATGAAAACGGGGTCGCCCGAGGGTGGCTAACGTCCTTTTGTTGCTGCTGGCCGTTCTTGGCGCGCCACTGTTTGTGATCATCGCGGGCAGCGCGCTGTGGGGCTTTTACCAGCAGGATGTGGATCTCAGCGTTCTGCCCATTGAGATCTTCGCGATCGCCGAAACGCCAATTCTGCTGGCGATCCCACTGTTTACGTTTGCGGGCTACATCCTGAGCGAATCACAGGCTCCCACGCGGCTTGTGCGCGTGACGCAGGCCGTTTTCGGTTGGATGCCTGGTGGGCTAGCCATGGTGTCGCTGGCCGCCTGCGCGTTCTTTACTGCTTTCACCGGCGCGTCGGGCGTCACCATCATCGCGCTTGGCGCCATTCTTTATCCGGCGCTGGCATCGGCCGGTTATGACGAGCGATTCAATCTTGGGCTGGTGACTTCCGCGGGGAGTCTGGGGCTCCTGTTTGCCCCCTCATTGCCCATTATTCTGTATGGCGTGGTGGCCAAAGAACCCATCGATACGCTCTTTGTGGCGGGCGCTGCCCCGGGCATGCTGATGCTGGTTCTCCTGGCCGGCTGGTCCGTCTGGCGTAATCGCCACACCCGCACCGCGCTGTCGGCGTTTTCGTGGCGCGAGGTCGGCGCGGCGCTGAAGGACGCGGCGCTCGAAATTCCGCTGCCTATTGTGGTGCTGGGCGGAATCTATGGCGGCGTCCTCGCCGTGTCCGAGGCGGCCGCGGTTACGGCCCTTTACGTTCTGATCGTAGAGGTGGTGGTTCGCCGTGAGATCAAGCTCACCGCACTGCCCGGTATCGTGCGGGAGTCGATGATGCTGGTGGGCGGCATTCTGGTCATTCTCGGGGTGTCATTCGCCTCCACCAATTACATGATCGACGCCGGTGTCCCGGAAAAGCTGTTCGCCCTGACCGAGTCGCGCGTGGATTCGAAACTCACGTTCCTTCTGGCTTTACTGGTGTTCCTGCTGATCCTCGGCGCCATTCTCGACATCTTTTCGGCAATCGTGCTCGTGGTTCCTCTTATCCTGCCGCTGGCGGCGAACTACGGTGTTGATCCGATCCATCTTGGCATCATTTTCCTTGCGGCCATGCAGTTGGGCTACCTGACGCCACCGGTGGGTCTGAATCTGTTCATAGCGAGCTATCGATTCAACAAGTCGATTCTGTCGGTGTACGCGGCGACGTTGCCGTTTCTGCTGATCCTGTTCGTGTCGGTTCTGATCATTACGTTCTGGCCGTCCCTTTCCCTGTTTTTGGTGCGTTAGCGCACCCCCAGTCCGGAAGATGTTATGAGTGCAGTCGGTCAGTTTTTTGGCGGCGTCGGTTTTGTGTTCGATCTGGTTCGCAAGGTCATGCATTTTATCGTGCTGGCGTTGTTCTTCCTGATACTCGGCGCCTCCTTCACCGGGGAAACGCCCCCGCCGGTCCCATCGGGTGCGGCTTTGCTGTTGGACTTCGACGGTCCTCTCGTCGAGCAACTGAGCGGTGACCCGGTCGATCGCGCTGTGGAAGAGTTGCAGGGAGCGCCCATTGCGGGGGTTCTGGTGCGCCAGCTCGTCCGCGCCATCGACACCGCGGCCGAGGATGACCGGATCAGTGCCATCGTGATGCGCCTCGAACGCCTCGGGGGCGGTGGCCTGACCAAGTACCAGCTCGTGGCGGACGCGCTGGACCGATTCCGAGCCAGCGGCAAGTCGGTCATCGTCTACGGGGACGGCTACACGCAGTCCCATTATTTCCTTGCTGCGCACGCGGACGAGGTGTATCTGCATCCCTCGGGTGGGGTGGCGATCGACGGGTTCGGTCGTTTCCGCACCTATTACCGCGAAGCCATCGACAAGCTTCAGATCGACTGGAATGTGTTCAAGGTGGGCGAATACAAGTCATTCGTCGAACCTTACCTGCGCGACAACATGTCTGCGGAAGACCGCGCGTCGTCGATGGTCTGGCTGAATCAGCTCTGGGATATCTACGTCGCCGACGTGTCGGACGCCCGCGGCCTTAGCGCAGGTGTGTTGTCCGCGTACACAGAAAATCTCGCAGCCAACCTCGATAAAAACGGCGGCAACGTCGCCGCGTTGGCCGTCGATGCCGGTCTGGTTGATGCGCTCAAAAACCGGGATGAATTTCGTTCGGACATGAACGGGCGCTTCGGTCCGGATTCAACCACCGGCACCTACAAGCACATCCCTTTCAGTGATTACATTGTCGCGCAGGGTCTGGCCGATCCGGTGGTGCGACCGGGGACCGATGCGGTTGGCGTGATTGTGGCGTCAGGTCAGATACTGGACGGTCGGCAGCCCTCGGGCACGATCGGCGGCGACAGTCTTGCCGACCTGGTTCGACAGGCCACCGCCGACAACAGCCTCAAAGGCCTGGTTCTGGTCGTCGACAGCGGGGGCGGTTCCAAATTCGCCTCCGAGGTTATCCAGCGCGAGCTGCTTGGGTTCAAGGCGACCGGCCGGCCACTTATCGCCTACATGAGCAGCGTGGCGGCTTCCGGTGGCTACTGGATATCAATGGACGCCGATGAGATCTGGGCCAACGAGGCGACGATCACCGGATCGATCGGGATCGGCGGTTTTTTCCCTACCTTTCAACGCTCATTGGACAGCTTGGGTATTCACGTTGACGGAATTGGCACGACCTAGCTGAGCGGGGAAGGCCGCCTCGACCGCGCGCTGAGCGACGATACCAAAGCCATCATCCAGCGCGT
>JBCCMA010000135.1:0-9731 GCA_039026595.1 Pseudomonadota bacterium | reverse complement strand
CCGTGGCACGGCGGCTTTTTCTGCCCGTGTCACGGTTCCAAATATGACCTGGCCGGCCGGGTCTACAAGTCGATGCCCGCCCAGGCCAACCTGGCGGTGCCGCCCTATCAGTTTCTTGAAACGAACCAATTGATCATCGGTGAAGACGGAGGTGCTGCGTAATGAGTGTTACATCGGAAGATATGGGCACTCGCATCGGCAAACAGGTCGATGCCATTGGCCAATGGGTTAACGACCGGCTGAACGTTGGGGATTTTTACAAGAAGCACCTCAGCGAGTACTACGCACCCAAAAACTTCAACATCTGGTACTACTTTGGATCGTTCGCGTTGATCGTGCTCGTGATCCAGCTCGTGACCGGCGTCTTCCTGACGATGAACTACAAGCCGTCGGCCGCCGAAGCGTTCGCATCGGTTGAGTACATCATGCGGGATGTGCGATGGGGCTGGCTGATCCGCTACATGCACAGCACCGGGGCGTCGTTCTTCTTTATCGTCGTGTACCTGCACATGTTCCGCGGGATGATGTATGGATCGTACCGTCGTCCGCGCGAGCTGCTGTGGATCATCGGCATGCTGATCTACGTGATGCTGATGGCCGAAGCGTTCATGGGGTACCTGCTGCCCTGGGGACAGATGTCCTACTGGGGTGCGCAGGTGATCGTCTCGCTGTTCGGCGCCATCCCGGTAGTGGGCGACGCGCTCACCGAATGGATCCGCGGCGACTTCTTTATCTCCGACATCACGCTCAACCGGTTCTTCGCGTTCCACGTGATCGCGCTACCGCTCATTCTTGTATTCCTGATTGTTGTCCATCTCGCGGCGCTGCACGAAGTGGGCTCGAACAACCCGGACGGCATCGAGATCAAGAAGTACAAAGACGAGAACGGAAAACCACTCGACGGTATCGCGTTCCACCCGTACTACACCGTCAAGGACATCATGGGCGCGGTGGTCTTCCTCGCGCTGTTTGCGGCGGTGGTGTTCTTCTCACCGGAGATGAACGGCTACTTCCTCGAACACGCCAACTTCGAGCCCGCCGATCGGCTGAAAACGCCGGAGCACATTGCACCGGTCTGGTACTTCACGCCGTTCTACGCCATCTTGCGCGCCGTGCCGCACAAGCTGGGCGGCGTCGTGGCGATGGGTCTGGCAATCGTGGTGTTGTTCCTGTTGCCGTGGCTCGATCGGAGCCCGGCGCGCTCGATCCGCTACAAGAGCGTGATCAACAAAGTGGCACTCGGCATTTTTGCCGTGTCGTTTGTAATCCTTGGATGGCTCGGATTGCAGCCGGCGACCACGGTCTACACCAACATCGCCCGCGTCTGCACTGTCATCTACTTCGCGTTCTTCCTCGGGCTGCCGTGGATTTCTCGAATGGGGGAGCACAAACCGGTGCCTGAGCGCGTTACGGGCGGGCATTAGCCATGACAGCTCGATGGACGACGGCGGCTCGACTCGCGACCGCTACACTGATTATGTCGCTCTTGTCGTCGGGGGCTTTGGCCGCCGGCGGTGCATCCGGCGCACTCAAGCCGGCCAATAATGACCCGGGGAATGTGCAGTCACTGCAGCGCGGCGCTCGTAATTTCTTCAATTACTGCTCAGGCTGCCACTCGATGGAGTATGTGCGATACAGCCGCATCGGTAATGATCTCGAGATCCCCGATGAAATGGTCTACAAGAACTTCATGTTCGGCCAGGGAAAACTCGGCGATACCGTCCAGGCGGCCATGACCCCTGAAAGCGCGCAGGCGTGGTTTGGCGCGGTCCCGCCAGACCTGTCGCTCACGGCGCGTTCCAAAGGCACGAGCTACATTTATTCGTTCCTGCTGTCGTTTTACAAGGACGACTCGCGTGAGCTTGGCGTCAACAATCTGGTGCTCGCCGGTGCAGCGATGCCGCACGTGCTTGCAGACCTTCAGGGGTTGCGCACACCTAAATACAAGGTCTGGACGGACGATGACGGCCATGAGCATAAGGAGTTCGAGGGCTTCGAGCAGCTGACCGAGGGCAAGCTTAGCTCGGAAGAGTACGAAGGCTTCATCCGTGACATCACGAACTTCCTCGACTACTCGGCGGAGCCGGTCAAGAACGAACGCCGTGCTTTGGGCATCAAGGTGTTGGCCTACATGGGCATCCTGTTCCTGCTCGCGATGGCGATGAAGAAAGAGTACTGGAAAGACGTGCACTGACACGCGCTCTGATTCGGGGCCACGCCCCCGATGCTCTCTAGGTCGTGCTAAAATAAGAAGATATGCCGACCACACATACCACCCCGGCCGACTCCGGCCGGGGTTTTTAATAAGACCAGGAGCTCCCCAATGGCGCTGATTGCGAATCGACGCTCGGTGATGACGCTGTTTTCGCGGCCAACGTGCCCGCACAGCCACCGAACCCGGATTGTTCTCTCGGAAAAGAGCATCAACGTCGAGATTGTCGATGTCGACGGACCATCACTGCCCGAAGATCTGATGGACCTGAACCCGTACCACACGGTGCCAACGCTGGTGGATCGGGAGCTTGTGTTGTACGACTCGCGCGTGATCGTCGAATATCTGGACGAGCGCTTTCCGCACCCGCCGCTGATGCCGGTCGATCCCGTCACCCGGGCTAAGTTTCGTCTGGCGCTGTTTCGGATCGAACTGGATTGGTATTCGCTGGTGGATGAAATTGAAAGCGCCGGCGACAAGAAGCGCAGTGCCCGCGCCAGAAAAGTATTGCGGGAGAGCATTCTTGCCAGCGCCGAGGTCTTTGCGGCCCGACCGTTTTTCCTGAGCGACGAGTTCTCGCTGGTCGACGCGACCATCGCGCCGGTGCTCTGGCGCCTGCGTCACTACGACATTGACCTCGGGGCTGAGGGCGACGCTGTTGAAGACTACGGGGATCGGCTGTTCGCACGACCGTCATTCCAAAAGAGCCTCACCGAGCTCGAGCAGGAGATGCGGATCATCTAGCCCCATGTCCGAGCACAACTTCAGCTCGCGCCGGCCCTACCTGATGCGGGCCATGTATGAGTGGATGATCGATAACGATCAGACGCCTTACATCGTCGTGGACGCCAGCATTGAGGGCGTCGCCGTGCCAGCCCAGCATGTCGATGACGGCAAGATCATCCTGAACATCAGCCCCCGCGCCACGGACCAGCTGCGCATTGATAACGATTTTTTAAGCTTCAGCGCCCGATTCCACGGTGCTGTGGAGCAAGTGTTCGTACCGCCCGCGGCCGTGCTGGGAATCTATGCAAAGGAAAGCGGGCAGGGGATGATCTTTACCGGCGAGGACGGAGAGTCGGATCCGGAGCCGACCCCACCAACCAACAAACCGCAGCTGCGCGTCGTCAAGTAGGATCAGTCGCCCTGTGTGGGCACGATCTCCCCCACAATTTCGATGAACTTGGTCAGCGGCAGGATCTGCCCGTCCACCTCAATGCTCAGGTGCGGATCACCCGAGCCGTCCCGTGTTTCCGGGTCCAGCAGCGCAAAAGGCCGGATGCGGATGGTCTTTTTTGTTTTTTGAGCGGTATTTGCCATGTCGATTGCCCTGTCGATCGCGTGGATGCATTGAGTGTGCGCACCCCCGGAAGGGCGCGCTCACTCAAGTAAAGCGATGTGGCGTCGGTGATTCCCTCACCTCAATCGATCTTTTTTGCTCAGTCCGGAATTGGTGTGTCTCCGGGCGAATCATCGTTTTCGGTACCGTCGGCGCCCGGTTCGATCGGGTCGTCAGGCGGCCGCCCGGGTTTCTTGCGTTCTTCGTTGTTCATGTCATTTCCCCTTGTCGTCCTGCTGGATTTGTTCCTCGCCAGGCGGATTGTTGTCGCTGCCGTCCAGGCCGCCGCTGCCAATAAAGCCTCCCGCTAGTCCACCGACAAAAGCAGCCGCGGCCGCTGCGACAAGCAGTCCGGCTGGAATCGGCTGATCACCCGGTGAGTCGTCATTCTCGGTGCCAGACGCGCCGGGATCGACCGATCCGCTGCCCGGTCCCTCGGGTCTCCTTGAGTTGTTATCTGGCATATTAACGTCCCCCTGTAGTTGTCTACCCACCCAGAGATTAGCGCTAATTGAGGCCGCTTTCCCTCGTCCGTCGAACCGGAGTGTTCGTGTGGGCCGTGTTCGGCCTACAATAACCGGATGAGCGATTCGGTCACACAACTCCTCGGGGCCTGGCGCGAAGGCGACGACAACGCGCTGGAGCAGCTCACGCCGCTTGTTTATAACGAGTTGAGGCGTCTGGCGGGTCGCTACATGCAAAGCGAACGGGCCGGTCACACATTGCAGGCGACGGCCGTGGTCAATGAAGCGTTTGTAAAAATGGTGGGTATGGACGTGCCATGGCAAAACCGCGCTCATTTTTTTGCGATCGCTGCCCGACTGATGCGCCGCATTCTGGTAGACCATGCCAAAGCGCACCGTGCGGAGAAGCGGGGCGGCAAGTTCACGGACATTACCCTCGACGAAGGCTTGGTCGAATCCGGAGCACCGGACCCCGATATGCTTCATCTGGACGACGCGCTGCGCAAACTGCAGTCGTTTGACGAGCGCAAGGCGCAGGTCATCGAACTGCATTATTTCGGCGGTCTGACCTACAACGAAATCTCCGAAACGCTCGCGTTATCGCCGGCGACGGTCGACCGCGATCTGCGGATGGCAAAAGCATGGCTTCAAAATGAGCTGTCGCAATAACGGTGAGGCGCAGCCGCTGCCGACTCCGCCGTGAGTGACGTGCAAACAGAAAGTCGCTGGGAACGGTTGCAGTCCCTGTTCGAAGCGGCGCTCGACCTGACCCCATCCCAGCGCGATCCCTTTCTGACCGAGGCCTGCGGTGCCGACGTCGAGATGCGTGACGAACTGCGCGCGTTGCTCGCGGCCGATGAGACCGGCGGTGAGAGCGTGCGCAAATTGATCGCGGCGGCCGCAGACAGCGCGTTGACCGACGACGATGCGCACCAGAACATCGGACCGTATCGGCTCGTTCGCGAAATCGGCAGCGGCGGCATGGGAACGGTCCATCTTGCAGAGCGTAGCGACGCGGAGTACGAGCAGCGTGTTGCGATCAAGTTGCTCCATCGCTCGATGGTGGCACCCGAATTTCTCGCACGGTTCCGTAGCGAGAGACAGATCCTGGCCGATCTGAACCACCCCAACATTGCGCACCTGATCGACGGGGGCACAACGCAGGATGGCATCCCCTATTTGGTTATGGAGTACGTGGAAGGGACGCCGATCCATCAGTACTGCGATGATCAGCGCCTGAATGTGCATGAACGTCTCGAGCTTTTCTGCCGGCTTTGTGCCGCCATCGAGGTGGCCCACCAGAATCTGATCGTCCATCGGGACATCAAGCCGACTAACGTGCTCGTCACGCCAGAGGGGATGCCCAAGTTGCTCGACTTTGGCATTGCCAAATCGCTGGGTGCGGCCAGAGCGGATCAGGCGGTCACCCAGCTCGGCGACCGCATCCTGACGCCGAACCACGCCAGCCCGGAACAGGTAATGGGCCGGCCGGCGTCCACCGGCAGCGACATCTACTCGATGGGTGTTCTGCTCTACGAGCTGCTGTGCGGCGCAGGCCCGTTCAATCTGACCGGCTTCACGCCGGCCGAGATGGAGCGCATCGTTACCGTGGTTGAGGCCGATCCGCCCAGCGTAATGCTCGGGCGCCCGGCCAATGAGACACCGTCAAAGGGTCGAGCTCGATGTCCGGACAGCCGCGCGGTCGCGATTGATCGCAACACCACACCGGAGCGATTACGTCGTCTTTTGTCCGGTGATCTGGACAACATTGTCCTCAAGGCGATTCACAAGGATCGAGATCGGCGCTACCGATCTGTGGGACATCTTGCCGAGGACATACGGCGACATCTTGACGGCATGCCGGTGACCGCGCGCCCCGATCGATTTAGCTATCGTGCCGCCAAGTTCATTCGTCGCAATCGCTGGGGCGTAGCGGCAGCGTCGGCGTTTATTGTGTCGTTGGGTGCGTTCGCAGCGATTACCTATCTTCAAGCCAACCGGCTTGCGTCAAAGAACGCGAGTCTGGACAGTCTTGTCGAGTTGCTGATCGATACGTTCGAGCCCGCAGACCCGTACAGCGCCGCCACGGTGATGGAGAGTGCCGTTGGTAAAGACAAAGAACTGCCAAGCGAGGGACAGCTGGATTTTGAACAGGCCTACGCGGCGGAGCAGTTTTTAGACCAGGCGGCCAGTCGACTGCTTGCGGCGTCGGGTCGTTACACCGAGCTTGAGTTCACCCGCCTGCAACACGTGGTCGCGCTAATGTATTACAAGATGGGGCGCTATGACGATGCCAGCAGCTTGTTGCTTTCCGCGCTGCAAGTGCGCGAGTCGAGGTTGGGCCGCAGCGCCGGTGAACTGACGGAAATTCTGGTTCTCCTCAGCACGGTGGACTGGTTTACCGGTGAATATGAAGGGGCCTGTCAGCACGCGCGCCGCGCGTTGGATGTGGCCGTGAGAACACAACGACCGCCGTCAAGCGTTTTGGCTCTGGCGCAGGGAAACCTCGCCAATATCGCGCGACAACTCAACCAGTCGAGCGCAGGTGTCTGCGACGTGTCGCCGGCGGACAGTTCCGAAGCGTTGTTGCGCGAAGCGCTGGCCAACCACGACGCACTTGGGCCGAGCGAACTTGCGTCATCGACCTGGCGCCACTACGGAAATATGCTGAATACGCCGACCCGGGCGGCGGAAGCGCTAGAAGCGGGCGATCGCGCGCTGGCGATCGATGTATCCGTATTCGGATCGCGACATCGGAATGTGGCCGTCGACCAGAGCATCCGCGCCATCGCCTTGATGAACCTCAGACGCCATGACGACGCGCGGCGGGCGATTGACGTAGCGATCGACATCCATGATGAGCGCCTTCGGATGCGCCCGAGTATCCAGAGGCAGTCCATGCTGCGCGCCTATTGGATCCGGGGCCAGTTGAATGAAAAGCAGGGGCGCTACGAGGACGCGCTTGCCGATTACCGTGTGTCGCATGAACTTGCGCTGGACGCGTTCGGCGAGCAGAACGCGGACACTGGAAAGGCCCTCCACGGTATGGCGGCGTCGCTGGTAAGGCTGGATCGGCCTGATGAGGCGGAGTCGTATTTCGTATCGGCGATCGACGCGTTTGCCGCGGACAAGAGTATCAGCGTGGGATTTCAGGCCACGTTGCGCAACGATTACGGTGAGCTGCTCACCACGCTCGCTCGCACGGACGAGGCTCGGTCTGTGTATCGTGAGGCGCTGGACATGATGGGCGTAAGCCAGCCCCATGCGTCGGAGGCGCAATCTGCCGGTTGGGTGGTGGGCGTCCTGTTGAGCGGTCTTGGTGCTGTCGAGACGCAGGCTTGCGATTTGCCGCTTGCCCAAACGCTGCTTAAAAACGCCGTGGTGATACTGGAGCGGACGCTGCCAGACTTCCCGCAAACCACCGAAGCCCGGCAACGACTCGCAGCTGCCAAAGACGACGCGTGTGAACGCCGTCAGCGTGCGGCGTCGCGCTAATGCCCCGGGTCACCGCGGCCCGAGCATGGCGTCATCGATCAGCTGGCAGAGCGCGTGAATGCACACCAGGTGGACTTCCTGAATGCGTGCGGTGACCTGACTCGGCACACGTAATTCAATGTCCTCGTCGGCGAGCAGATGGGCCATGTCGCCGCCGTCGCGTCCACACAGCGCGATGACGCGCATGCCGCGCTCGTGCGCGGCGGTGATCGCGCGGTTCACATTGCGTGAGTTGCCAGAGGTGGAAATGGCCAGCAGGACATCGCCCTCTCGCCCCAGCGCCCGAACCTGTTTCGAGAAGATCTCGTCATACTCATAGTCATTTGCGATGGCCGTGACCGTCGATGCGTCGGTTGTCAGAGCCATCGCGGCGAAGCCCTCGCGGTCACGCTCAAAACGATTGAGCATCTCAGAGGAAAAGTGTTGCGCGTCGCCGGCCGAGCCGCCGTTGCCGCAGCTGAGCGTTTTGCCCCCCGCGCGGATCGCGGCGACCAGCAATGCGGCCGCTCTGGCAATCGGTTCGGCCAGAACATCCACCGAGTGCTGCTTCGCCTCGATACTGTCGGCAAACGTCTGGCGAATAAGGGCATCGGTGGTCATGTTGCTGTCTCAGAATTCGAAGGCGGCGCGTACCCACGACAGCCGCGGTGGTTCACCGTCAATGGCGACAACGTCGAAGCGAATCGGCGTATCCGCCGGGGCACCGCACGCTTTCAGGTAGGCCTGCGCCGTCCGGGCGATTCGCCATGCCTTGCCGTGGTGGATGCTGGCCAGAGCGCCGCCGTGACGCCCGCTCTTGCGGTAGCGGACCTCCACAAAGACGGTCGTATCGCCGTCTTGCACGATCAAGTCGATCTCACCGATGCGACAACGATAATTGCGCGTGAGCAGTTCGAGCCCGTGCGCCTGCAGGTGGTCCAGTGCGTGCTGTTCATGCTCCAGACCGGACTGGAAGGTGGGTGATGCGTTCATCGCCCGGTGGTGTATTTGCTGCTGCGTGAATCGGCGGGTGCTACAGGCGTTGGGTCAAGGCTGATTTCCTCCGGATCGTCGTCCACCGGTGCATCATCCAGCAACGGATCACTGAGGTCCGGTGCCAGCGGTGTTGGCAGCGTCTCGAGTTGGATAGCGGTTCCACCACGTATCTCGGCGACGTCCAGCTTGCGCTCGATGCGCCCGCCCGCATCGAGCGTCAATCGACCCGTCACGCCGGGCCATGGATCAAGCCACGTGTCGCTGGCGATCAGCTGCGGAATCAGGCGGTAGGCGTCATAGCCCATCGCGTAGAGTCGGTCCCGTCGCAGCACGCGGCTGGGCCAGTGCCGCGAGAAGGCGTCACGCACGCCGGAGGCGTTCTCGCCATCGCTAATGACCCAGGGCATATCGGCAAATTTGAGTCCGTCGATGTCCCGCCCGTTTGCATCGGCGTCATCCTCGTAGGCGGCTGAAGTGGCAAAGATCGGCATGTCTTCAGCGAAATGGTATTTGAATGCGGGGCGGATCAAGCGCCCCTGTCGCGGGTTTGTGGCCACGAACGCAAACTGCGCATCGCGTCGGCGGCGTGGTTCGAACTCCAGCTTCAGCCCGGTGACGGCGGAGACCTGCCGCCAGCGTTCCCGGCTGTGATTCAGATGCAGCATCGTCCGTATCGGCACTGCAAAGTCGCTGTCCCGCGCCTGGTAGGTTTCGTACGTCAACACATCGCCGCCCAATTCAACGAGTCGCGCGTTGAACGCCTGCAGCAGCCGTTCGCCCCACGCGCTGTCGGGGACCAGAGCAACGGCGCGTGTATACCCTTCCGCCACGGCCCGTTCGGCGACCGCCGCTGCCTCGTGTTCGGGGGCGAGCGAAAACTGAAAAACCGACGGCGTGACTGAACCGTCCGCGCTGGTGGTGTTCAACGCGAGCACCGGCAGGTTAGGGGTGGCGGCCGCCACCGCATCCACTTGGTCTTTGAGCAAAGGTCCGATGGCGAACTGGGCACCGTCGCTGACGGCGCGTTGCAGCAGGCTGACGGCATCTGCGCTCGCCGTGTCGTAAAACCGAATGGCTGGTCGTGAAATGCGACTGTCGTCCGCGATGTACGCCGCCAGCAATCCGTCCCGGACCGCCGCCGCGGTGCCCGCGTAGCGTCCACTCAGCGGCAGTAGCACTGCCACTGTGTCTGGATACCGGAACGACATCGCGGCCGATGCGTTCATCCGATTGACGAGGTCGGTGG
>JBCCMA010000134.1:0-9782 GCA_039026595.1 Pseudomonadota bacterium | reverse complement strand
TCTGCCAGTTCGTCAGTCGTCCCCCGTGGAGGCGGGGGCACGTGCGCAGTTGGCGGTGGCGGCCACGCGGGCCAGATCGGCAAACAGCAGCGAAAACAGATCGGCACGTGGAACGGTGACCCCGGTGCCCGGGTCGACCGTTCGGTGCGCGCTCTACACCGACGCTTCCGCGCCATCGGAACGCCGCTGGTTGGTGGTGACCGAGTCCGGACCCGGGCGCAATGACGATGATCCAGTGAAGGCCGAGCAAGCTCAGCGCTTGCTGGATGCCATGTTGCGCGCGGTGGGCGCACACCGAAAAGAGCGCGGTCGCGCCGGTGCCGACATCGCCAGCGCGATCGCGCAGAACCGACCGCACGTGGTGCTGGCTGCCGGTCGCGCCGCGGGCCAGCGTTTGCTCGAGTCCCGCGAGCCCTTAAACGTTCTTCGCGGCCGACTTCACAGGCTCGACGACGCAGCGCCGGTGATTGTGACCTATCATCCCGCCTACTTGCTGCGGGCGCCTGCACACAAGCGCGGTGCCTGGGACGATTTACTGCGCGCGGCCGCGGCGGCCGGTGAGTCGCCATGACCGATCGACGCATTTCCAAGGAGTTGCGACGATGAGCGCGGTGATGCCGCTGCCCGATCTTTTGGTGCGTGCCATGACGCACGATGACCTGCCGCGTGTGCTCGAAATTGAAGGCGCGGCGTACGGATTTCCGTGGAGTCAGAAGATCTTCGAAGACTGCTTGCGTGTCGGATACCACTGCCGTGTGCTGCTGCGTGATGAAAGTGTGGTGGGCTACGGCATCGTCAGCGCGTTGGTCAATGAGGCCCACATCCTGAACGTCTGCATTGATCCGACCCACCGGCAACAGGGATTGGGTCGCCGTTTCTTCTCCCATCTTCTGGCACTCGCCGCTCGCAAAGAGGTCAGCGAGGTGTTTCTTGAGGTGCGGCCGTCTAATGAAGCCGCCATTAACCTGTATCGGCAGTTCGATTTTGAAGTGGTCGGGCGCCGACGTAATTACTACCGCGCGGCGCAGGGGCGCGAGGACGCGCTGGTCCTCAAGGCCACGCTGACGGCTGAAACCGCGCGTGCTGACGCGCTAATTAAACACGCGTTCTGATCCAATGGCTTTGCTTGATGCCCAGGCGGAGGCGGCGCGTCGCCGTACCTTCGCGATCATTTCCCACCCCGATGCGGGGAAAACCACGCTGACCGAAAAGCTGTTGCTGTTCGGCGGCGCCATCCAGCTTGCGGGCACCGTAAAGGGCCGCAAGGCCGCTCGGCACGCCACATCGGACTGGATGGCGATGGAGCAACAGCGTGGCATCTCGGTGACCTCGTCGGTCATGCAGTTTCCCTACGGCGACCACATCGTCAATCTGCTGGACACGCCCGGACACGAGGACTTCTCGGAAGACACCTACCGTACCCTGACCGCCGTGGACTCGGCACTGATGGTCATCGATTGTGCGAAAGGCGTGGAGGCGCGCACGGTGAAACTGATGGAGGTGTGTCGTTTGCGCGACACCCCGATCATGACGTTCATCAACAAACTCGATCGCGAGGGGCGCAGTCCGCTGGAGCTGATCGACGAGGTGGAGTCCGTCCTCAAGATTGAATGTGCTCCGATCGTGTGGCCGATTGGCATGGGGCGCAGTCTGATCGGTGTGTATCACCTTGCGGAGGATCGCGTCTATTTGTACGAAAGTGCCGCGCGCGGCGAACGTGGCGACACGCGCACCATCGACGCGCTCGACTCGGAAGAGGCACGCGCGGCGATCGGCGATCTGTACGAGGAGTTGGCCGAAGAAGTCGAACTGGTTCGCGAAGCAAGCCCGGCCTTCGATCCGGACGCGTATAGCCGGGGTCTGCAGACGCCGGTCTATTTCGGTTCAGCGATCCAGAATTTTGGCGTACGTGAGCTGCTCGATGGATTTGTCAGCCACGCGCCCGGCCCTCTGCCGCGCATGGCCGGGAATCGGGACGTGCAGCCGGATGAAGCCAAACTGACCGGCTTCGTTTTCAAGATACAAGCCAACATGGATCCGGCTCACCGTGATCGTATCGCCTTTATGCGCGTGTGTTCCGGTGTGTACGAACCTGGAATGAAACTTCATAACGTCCGCGTTGGCCGCGACCAGCGCATCGCGGACGCGCTGACATTCATGGCCTCGGAGCGCCAGCACGCCGAACAGGCCTACGCAGGCGATATTCTGGGTCTGCACAACCACGGCACGATCAACATTGGCGACACGTTCACGCAGGGTGAGAAGATTCAGTTTGCCGGGATTCCCAGTTTTGCCCCTGAGTTGTTTCGACGCGCGGTTTTGAAAGACCCGCTGAAATCAAAAGCGCTAAACACGGGACTCGCGCAATTGTGTGAAGAGGGTGCCACGCAACTCTACAAGCCGCTTCGTGACAATTCCCTGATCCTGGGCGCGGTAGGGGTGCTGCAGTTTGACGTTGTCGCCGAAAGGCTGCGGCATGAATACCGTGTGGAATGTCAGTTTGAAGCGGTGGACGTGGCGACCGCGCGCTGGGTGGAGTGCGACGATCCGTCGATGTTCGAGCAGTTCAGGAAACGCTGCCACGACAATCTCGCGCTGGACCACGCTGGCGATCTTGTCTACGTCGCGCCAAGTCGCGTCAATCTGAGTCTGACCCAAGAGCGCTGGCCCGACGTGCGATTCAGCGATACGCGCGAGATGCGGCCCGTGGTTTGAATCGGGCGGCGGCGCGCAGCCACGCCAACTCAGCCTTGTCAGACGCGCTTTCGCTGTAGCGCAGCCGCGAGAATTGTGACGCCAGTCGGATCAACTCTTGCGCGAGGTCGGGTCGTTCGTCAGCAACACGGGCCGCGTACCGGTTTGCGGTTTCATGACGGGCGCGCGGGAGACCGATCTTTGCAAGCTGGTGAGTAACCCGGTGCCACGCGCGCAAGACGGGATCACGTGCGCGCCGTCGGCGTGCGGCCAGTGCTATAGCGAGAATGCCCAGCACGATGCCGCTCGATGCGGTCAGCAGCAGGATCAACGTGCTGGCCGATGGCGTTTTGAATCCCAGTTTCCGAAGCAAGCGTTGTTGCGAGGCTTTTCCGTAGCTCAACACGTGTCGGTTCCACGCCGCGTTCGCTGCGTCCCAGCCGAGCCGAAGCCGACTGAGAATCGGCCCGTTTCTCAGCATGACCGGCGGTAGTGCCTCGCCGGCGCCCAGTGCATCCTGTATGCCGCGCTCCACGCGATCTGGTGAAACCGCGGCGGTTGGATCAATGCGCACCCAACCGCGCTCGGACAACCACACTTCTGTCCACGCGTGGGCATCGGACTGGCGAACGGTCAGGTGTCGGCCGATCGGGTTTCGCTCCCCACCCTGGTATCCCGTAACGATGCGGGCGGGAATTCCGGCGTAGCGCATCAACAGCGCGAATGAAGAAGCGTAGTGCTCGCAGAAACCTTCCCGCGATTCGAACAGAAACGCGTCGCTGGCCGACCCGTCGCCCAACGACGCCGGTGCCAGCGTGTAGGCAAACGGCGCTTCGCTGAACCGTTCCAGCACGGCGCGCAACAACTCGGCGTCGTCTGTGTACCGTGTGCGTAGTTCGCGTGCCCAGCGCTCGGTGCGCGGGTTTTCGGACATGCTGACATCGAGGTAGCGCGACCGATCGAGCGCCGCTCCCGCCGCATCCAGCCGATAGCTGGGGTAGGCACGCAACCGGTACTGAGTGCGTTCCTTGATTGGTTCATCGGCGAGGAGCTGGAGATGCTCATTCAACCGTGTGTTAGCCGGGAGGCTGTCTGGTGTGGCCGGGACGTCGAGTGCGAAGATCCAGTTACGCTGGCTGGCCTCCAGGGTGAGGTCGTAGTCGTACGATGGTTCGAGCAGATCGATGTTGTACTCGCGCGAGGGTTTCTCAGGTGCTGCAGACCAGACGTTGCCGATGATCCGGTCGAATACCGGACCGCGCCAGTAGCGCTGCGCGGGTGGGGGTAGTGCGCCATCGAAGCGTGCACGAAACGCCGTCGCCCCGGACTCGAGCAACTCGGAGAACCGCCCGATTTCCATGGAGTCACTCAGACCTGTTGTGCCCTTCGAAGACGTCGGGAGTGCCCACAGCGGACCGGGCACGCGAGGGAACAGCAAGAACAGCAGAATGGTCAGTGGCAAGGCCTGCGCCAACAGGTTGGCACTGCGCGCCAGCGCGCGCTTGGGTTTGACCGGTTCGGTCCGTCGCGTGACCTGCAGAAGTGCGGCGACCACGACGGCCAGTGCCGCGACGCCGTAAAGCGAGGAGAGGATCTGCTGATCAAACAGGGCGTGTGTAACGACATTGAAGAACGCCATATAGACCACGACAACGAGATCGCGGGCCCGTGTGGCCTCAGTGAGCTTCATTGCGGACATCAGAAGCAAAAGAGCGCTTCCCGGCTCGAGTCCGTTGATGGTGCCGTAGTGATAGTAGATTACGAAGAAGCTGCCAACCGCCCACGCCATTCGCAGCACGGCGGGTGGCAGCGGCCATTTCCTCACGAACGCCGCGTAGCGCCAGATGACGGTGAGCGCAATGATCGGTGGTATCCAGTTCGGCACATCGCCAACAAACGGCAGTGCGGTCACCACCAGCGCAAACAGCGTCCAGCGCAGGCCGGTTCCGGTCAACGGCGGGGCATACCAGCGATCGTCGGACGAGGGCGCCCGACGACGGCCTAGCCGTAAAGCGCGAGCTGTCGCAGACATTGGTTGAGATGGACCCGGCCATCGCCGGTCTCGGTGGTGGTGTCCGACAGAGCGAGCGCAAACGGGCGCCCGAGAGCGTGCGCATCGAGACACCAGCGCGTCAGGATGGAAAGGCGGCGTTCCAGCGCGCCCTTCGTATCCGCCAGTCGCAGCTCAATGGGTGCGGTGCTCGACCCGGAGAACGTCTTGACCGCCAACGCATTGGTGCGCGCATACGCTTTCCAGGCAATGCGCCGGGCCGGATCGCCCGGACGGTAGTCTCGCAGTCCGGCGAAGTCCTCCTGACCGCTTTCGGCGTTCTGACCGTGACCGTCTGTCGGCGTTGTGTTGGGCGGCGGCGACGTTTGTTCCGCAGGCGATGGATAAACCAGACAGGACAGGTCGGTGTTCAACCAGGCCCATGTCTGGAACAGGCCAGCCGGATAGCGACAGCGCACGGCGAACCGCTCCAGCTTCTGCGTGCCCCGTCGCGGCGCTGGCAGTGCAATGTGGATATCGCGTTGCTCACCGGCCCCCAGCGAGACGATATCAACCAAGCTTCGGCCAACGAAAACACCGAGGTCCAGCCTTGCATGTCGCGCATCGTTCATCAGACGTACCGGAAAACGCGCGTCTTGACCGGCAAAAACGGGTTCGGGCTCACCCAGCTCCAGAATCAGACCGTTCAGGCTACGGTGGCAGTGGTGCATCACCACGAGCCCGAAGGCGCCGAGTGAAAACGTGATCACAAGGCCGATGCTGTTGTTGTAGTTCATCGATCCGACAAGCATCAACGCCACCATGGCGCCGAACGCTGCACCTTGTTTGGTGGGCAGGATATAAATCCGGCGTCGCTCGAGTCGCACGGTGTCGCGGTCGAGTCCTTGTCGACGCCGCGCCCAGGCGCGTCCGACGCCGGCCACGCGGTCGATGAGTCCGGATCGGCTCACGGATCGACGGTGACCTGCTCCAAAAGATAGCGGCCTGTGCTGCTCGTGGTCGTGCGGTCCGCGAGGTCGCGCCACAGGACGCGATGATCTACAACCGCAGGCAGAACGGCCTGGACATCGTCCGGCAGCACGTGCTGCTCGCCGCGAACCACAGCATGCGCCCGCGCGGCCCGGATCAGACCGAGGGCGGCGCGCGGCGACAGACCGCCGTCGAGCCGGGCGTCGTCACGCGATGCCTGGACCAGCGACTGCACGTAGTCGACCAGCGCTTCGGACACATGAACACGATCCACGGCCGCCTGCAGCGCGGTCAGCCGGACGGGCGTGATGACCGCCGCCGTTTCGCGGATCATTTGCTGACGGTCTTCGCCCATCAGCAGCGCCCGTTCGACGTCCGGTGACGGGTAGCCCACGCTCAGGCGCATCAGGAAGCGATCGAGCTGCGACTCGGGGAGCGGGTAGGTACCCACTTGTTCGACCGGGTTCTGGGTGGCGATGACAAAGAACGGGTCGGGCAACGGATGCGTCTGGCCGTCGACGGTCACCTGCTGTTCTTCCATGGCCTCAAGCAGCGCGCTCTGGGTTTTCGGTGTCGCGCGATTGATTTCGTCGGCCAGTACCAATTGTTGAAACAGCGGACCGGGATGGAAGTTGAACTGCTGATTCTCCCGGTCGTACATCGACACGCCCACGACATCCGCTGGTAGCAGGTCGCTGGTGAACTGAATGCGCTGAAAGCTGAGGCCAAGTACTTTGGCCAGTGCGTGGGCCAGAGTGGTCTTGCCCATACCGGGCACGTCCTCGATCAGAAGGTGGCCGCGCGCCAGAATGCACGTGAGTGCCAGTCTGAGGGTATCGGGCTTGCCAAGAATAATAGTGCCCAACGCGTCCAGGACGGCACTAACGGCGTCGTGATCGCCGCTCAGATCGAGGGGTTGTACGTTGTCGCTCGGCGTCATGACCACGCTGTCCATTCCGGGCAGGTGTTCGGGGCGGAGCAAACGCTTTCGGGTTGTGGCATGTCGGTCCTTTGCATAATCCGCACCCCAATCTGCGGAATCTAGAGCATCGCGTTGACGGCAGAGAGCCGCTGATCCAACCGCGTCAACGCGGACTCGAGATCGGCAGCGCGTGCTTTTTCCTTGGCGAGGATATCGGCGGGTGCGTTGGAGACGAACTTGTCGTTGCCAAGTTTGCCATGCGTCTTCGCAAGTTCCTTGCGCTGTTTCTCAATCTGTTTGGTCAGTCGAGCGGCTTCGGCGACCGGATCGATAAGGCCGGCCATCGGCACCAGAATCTGCATCACACCGTGCAACGCGGTGGCGCTGGGCGGTGCGGAATCCATCTCACTTAATGTGACCGACTCCAACCGTGCCAGTTCCTTCAGAAGGGTGCCGTGCTCGTGGAGCCGGGACCGATCTGCCTCTGTGGCGTTCACGAGCAACACGGGCAACGGTTTGCCTGGCGCGATGTTCATCTCGCCTCGGATTTGTCTCACACCGAGGATCACACCTTTCAGCCACGCCACGTCGTGTTCGGCGTCGACGTCTTCGGCGTAGTCCGCTGCCTTCGGGAAGGGCTGATCCATAACCGTCCCGGTGGCATCGGCTCCGAGGCGCGACCGGGTTCGCCGCCAAAGATCATCCGTAATAAACGGCATCACTGGATGGGCCAGTCGCATCGTGGCCTCAAGCATTTCGAGAAGTGTCTGCCGTGCCGCGTCTGCGCCAACGTCGTCGGCGCGCAGTGTGGGTTTGGTGAGTTCGAGATACCAGTCGCAGTATTCGTGCCAGACAAATTCGTAAATCGCCTGCGCGGCCCGATCGAAACGGTATGCCTCAAACGCCCGCTGCACTTCCTCCACGGTGGCCCGAAAGCGCGTGCGAATCCAGCGCTCCGCGACGCCCGGCGTTGCATCGGTGCGGATCGCCGCACCGTCTGTGTTCATCAAGACGTAACGCGCGGCATTCCAGATCTTGTTGCAGAAATTTCGATAGCCCTCGACACGTCCGAGGTCAAAGCGGATGTCACGACCGGTGGTGGCCAGAGACGCAAATGTAAATCGCATCGCATCGGTACCGAACGACGGAATCCCCTTTGGGAATTGCTTGCGTGTCGCCTTCTCGATCTTGTCCTTGAGATGCGGCTGCATCATGGATGCCGTACGTTTCCTGACGAGTGATTCGAGGTCGATGCCGTCTATGATATCGATCGGGTCCAGAATGTTGCCCTTGGCTTTGGACATTTTCTGCCCCGACTCGTCGCGCACCAGCCCGTGGATATAGACCTCCGCGAACGGGACATCGCCGGCGAACTTGAGGCCCATCATCATCATGCGCGCAACCCAGAAAAAGATGATGTCGAAACCGGTCACAAGCACCGTCGTCGGGTAGTAGGTTGCCAGTTCGCGCGTCTGCTCGGGCCAGTCCAGTGTCGAGAACGGCCAGAGTGCCGATGAGAACCACGTGTCCAGCACGTCATTATCCTGCGTGAGCGCCACGTCGTCTCCGATTTGATGGCGACGGCGTGCATCCGCTTCGTCATAGCCTACGTACACGTTGCCGGCCTCGTCGAACCACGCAGGAATCCGGTGGCCCCACCAGAGCTGGCGGCTGATGCACCAGTCCTGAATGTTGTTCATCCACTCGAAATAAGTCTTGCTCCAGTTCTCCGGCACGAACCGCGTGCGGCCGTCCTTGACCGCCGCGATCGCCGGGTCGGCGAGCGGTTGGATACGGACGTACCATTGATCGGTGAGATAGGGCTCGACGACCGCACCGCTTCGATCACCGCGCGGCACCATCAAGCGGTGGGGATCGATGCGCTCCAGAAATCCGTCGCGCTCCATGTCCGCGACCACTTGCTTGCGCGCCGCTTCGCGGGTGAGCCCGCGGTAGGGCTCGGGAACAGAGTCGTTCAGCGACGCGTCATCGTTCAGGATATTGATCAGCGGCAAATCGTGGCGTTGTCCCACCTCGTAGTCGTTGTGATCGTGTGCCGGGGTGATCTTGACGCAACCGCTCCCAAACTCCGGATCGACATAGCTGTCCGCGATGATCGGAATCCGTCGGCCCACAAGTGGAAGCTCAATTTCACGACCGATCAGCGTTTTGAAACGGTCGTCATCCGGGTGCACGGCCACAGCGGTGTCGCCCAGCATCGTCTCCGGGCGCGTGGTGGCGACAATCAGATGCTCTTTGTGATTGCCGTCGTCGTCGAGGACCGGATATCGGAAATGCCAAAGCTGTCCATCCTCCTCTTCAGAAAGCGTCTCCAGATCAGACAGAGCGGTGAGCAGGACGGGGTCCCAGTTCACCAGGCGCTTGCCGCGGTAAATCAGTCCCTCATCGTATAAGTCGACAAAGACTTTGCGCACTGCCTCGGACAACCCGTCATCCATTGTGAAGCGTGTCCGCGACCAGTCGACGGATGCGCCGATGCGCCGCTGCTGTTCACAGATCTTGCCGCCGGACGTCTCTTTCCATTTCCACACGCGTTCCACAAAGGCTTCGCGGCCAAGATCGCGTCGGTCCAGCCCCTCGGCGTTCAGCTGGCGCTCGACCACCATTTGCGTGGCGATGCCGGCATGATCCATGCCGGGTTGCCACAGGGTGTCGCGCCCGCACATACGGGCATGACGCGTGAGCATGTCCATGACGGTCAACTGAAACGCGTGGCCCATATGCAGCGTGCCGGTCACGTTTGGTGGTGGAATCATGATGCAGTAGGGCTCACCTTCACCGCTCGGTGCAAAACAGCCGTCTTTCTCCCAGCGTTCGTAGACGGGTTGCTCGATGTTCTTGGGGTCGTAGGCTTTATCCATGGTCAGCGATATCAGAATCTCAAAGGTTGTGCGTACGGACCGGGTAACCGCGGTCTCGATAGAAGCTGTAGCGGGTGCGCCCTTGCGCGCGGCGCTCAGGATCGGTGTCGATGATCTCTGCGACGCGCGCTACACGGCTGAAAAACCGCGGGACATCCGGTGCGAGGTTGATCAGAAGGGCGCAGCGCTCGGCCGGCTCATGTCCGTTGCCGATAATGACGCAGCCGTCGGCGCCCGTTTCCCGTGCGGCCGGATCGTCCGCCAGACAGTGCGGTACAAACGCCTCGTCACGGAACGTCCATAG